>CAZKEO010000009.1:0-13646 GCA_964551785.1 uncultured Eubacteriales bacterium
GCTGGTAAAATCTTAGCTCGACACTTTGGTATCCTAGAACGTTTGATGGAAGCCAGAAGGGAAGAACAGCAGCAAATCGCGCAAATTGGTCCTAAAATGGCCGAAAGCATCGTGAACTTTTTCCAACAACAAGAAAATCGAGAATTAGTCGCCCGACTCCAACAAGTGGGTGTTAATCCTCAAGAGAAGCAGGCTACTGGCGATTTGCCCTTTGCCGGGATGACCTTTGTGCTGACGGGTACTCTGAACCTCCCCCGGAAAGAGGCGGAGGACATGATCGAACGCCTTGGTGGGAAAACCAGTGGCAGTGTCAGCAAAAAGACAGCATTTGTGATCGTCGGCGAAAACCCGGGCTCAAAGTACGAAAAAGCAGTGCAACTAAATGTTCCCATTCTGGAAGAGGACCAATTCTTGGCGAAAATAGGTCAACTTGCTACCCCAGAGGGTGTTTGATATAATTAGAAATTATCTACAAAGCAGAGTAGGATGGTGAAAACATGATTACAAAAAAGGATGTGGAGCATGTCGCCCTACTTGCTCGCTTAGAACTAACTGAGGATGAAACAGCAAAATTTACCGAGCAGTTAAATGCAATTCTGAAACATGCCGAGGCGTTAAATCAGCTAGATACAACCAATATCCAGCCAACTGCCCACCCGCTTCCGCTGAATAACGTCTTTCGGGAAGATATAGCGAAACCAGGTATTCCTAATAAAGAGGCCCTAGCCAATGCTCCAGAGCAGGAAGCTGGTTTCTTTAAAGTACCGAAGATTGTTTAACAAAATGTGCAGATAGAATGCTGGGAGGGATATTCTTTGGCTTTACATAACTTGACAGCCCATGAAGCGCATGAGTTGTTGCAAAAAAAAGAGGTCAGCTCCGTCGAATTAACTCAGGCGGTTTTGGACCGCATAGAGCAAGTAGAAAATCGCATCAAAGCCTTTGTAACTATTACAGGTGAAACTGCCATCGCACAGGCCAGGGCAATTGATGCCAAAAGACAAGCTGGTGAAACACTCGGACCCTTAGCTGGGGTGCCGATGGTCCTGAAAGATAACATGTGTACTAAGGGAGTACTGACTACCTGTTCGTCCAAAATACTGAGTAACTTTGTGCCACCCTATAATGCTACGGTGGTAGAAAAATTGGCTACTGCAGGAGCAGTGGTGCTAGGTAAGGCCAACATGGACGAGTTTGCCATGGGCTCTTCCACCGAGAATTCCGGTTTTTTTGCAACGCGCAACCCTTGGGACACAGCTGCTGTGCCCGGTGGTTCTAGTGGTGGTTCGGCAGCCGCAGTAGCAGCTGGGGAAACTATCTTTTCCCTAGGGTCAGACACTGGTGGCTCGATTCGTCAGCCAGCCTCCTATTGTGGAGTAGTTGGCCTAAAACCTACGTATGGCTATGTTTCTCGTTTTGGCCTAATTGCCTTTGCTTCTTCCCTAGACCAAATCGGCTCCTTTACCAAAGATGTCCGAGACAGTGCCCTCGTCATGAATGCCATTGCCGGACACGATGCTAAGGATTCTACCTCGGTACAGATGGAAGTGCCCGATTTTACGCAGTACTTAACAGGTGATATCAAAGGCTTAAAAATAGGAATTCCCAAGGAATACTTCGTGGATGGGATGGAGCCTGGGGTAGAGGCAGCTATCAAAGCAGCCATTGCCAAGTTGCAGGATCTAGGTGCCATCATCGAAGAGTGTTCTTTGCCACATACCGAGTATGCTTTACCTGTTTATTACCTGATTGCACCTGCTGAAGCCAGTTCTAACCTAGCCCGCTATGATGGGGTTCGTTATGGACACCGGCGGGAAAATGCCGAAGATCTTATTACCATGTATCAGAAAACTCGCAGTGAAGGCTTCGGAGCTGAGGTTAAACGTCGGATTATGCTGGGCACCTATGCCTTAAGTTCCGGTTATTATGATGCCTATTACCTCAAGGCCCTTAAGGTCAGAACCTTAATCAAACAAGACTTTGACCAGGCTTTTGCCAAATACGATGTGGTGTTGTCACCAACCGCGCCTTCGGTAGCTTTTAAATTCGGTGAGAAGGCAGATAACCCCATGCAAATGTACTTATCAGATATTTTCACCATTTCGGCTAACTTAGCTGGAATCCCTGGGATATCCATACCTTGCGGCTTTAGCCAGGGCATGCCTGTCGGGCTCCAGTTAATGAGTAAAGCCTTTAATGAAGGTACCTTATTCCGGGTAGCTCATGCTTTCGAGCAAAATACCGACTATCATCTAAACAGAGCAAACTTATAGGGGGTGAGACAAATGCCAATAGAGGATTATGAAGTAGTGATCGGCTTAGAAGTCCATACCGAGCTCAAGACCAATTCCAAAATCTTTTGTAGTTGTACCACTGAGTTTGGGGGTGCCCAAAATACACACGTGTGTCCGGTTTGTCTCGGCTTGCCCGGGGTATTGCCTGTCCTCAATAAACAAGTAGTCGAGTTTGCCATGAAAGTTGGCCTAGCTCTAAATTGTGAGATTGCCGAATTTAGCAAGTTCGACCGCAAAAACTATTATTATCCTGACCTTCCGAAGAACTACCAGGTATCCCAATATGATCTGCCCATTGCTGAAAAGGGGTATTTGGAAATCACCGTTAATGGTGAACATAAACGAATTGGGATTACCAGAGCTCACATGGAAGAGGACGCTGGTAAATTAGTGCATGCTGGTGCGACCATCTCCCAATCAGACTACTCCATGGTCGATTATAACCGGACTGGAGTGCCCTTGGTAGAGATTGTCTCCGAGCCAGATATGCGTTCACCCGAAGAGGCACGGGCTTACCTGGAAAAAGTTAAAGCTATTCTGCAGTACATCGATGTTTCGGACTGTAAAATGGAAGAGGGCTCCTTGCGCTGTGATGCCAATATTTCCTTGCGTACCTGGGGTGCTACTGAGTTAGGTACTAAAACAGAATTAAAAAACATGAACTCCTTTAAAGCTTTGCAAAGAGCGGTTGAATACGAAATCGAGCGCCAAGCGGATATCCTCGATGACGGTGGTCGGATTATCCAGGAAACTAGAACATGGGATGACAATAAGGGCATCAGTCTGCCGCTGCGCAGCAAGGAAGAGGCCCATGACTATCGCTATTTTCCTGAACCAGACTTAGTACCAATGGTCATTGATAGAGCATGGGTAGACAGGGTTCGCGCCGGTTTGCCGGAGTTACCAGATGCCCGCCAAAAGCGCTATGTTGAACAATTGGGTCTACCTGAATATGATGCTGCGGTAATTACCGGGACCAAGGCCATGGCAGACTTTTTTGAGGCCTGTCTCCAACACCACCAAGATGTGAAAACAGTTAGCAACTGGGTAATGGGAGAACTCTCTCGCCTGCTGAATGTTAACAATCTCGAATTAGCTGATTGCAAAATACAGCCAGTTGACTTAGTTAAAATGCTACAATTAGTAGCCCAAGGTACAATCAGTAATAAGATAGCGAAGACGGTTTTTGAAGAAATGTTTGCCACTGGCAAAGATCCTGAGACTGTAGTCCAGGAGAAAGGCCTAGTCCAAATCTCTGATGAAGGGGCAATTTTAGCAATTGTCGAGCAGGTAATTACTGCCAATCCGCAATCTGTCGAAGACTATAAAGCGGGCAAAGAAAGAGCGATTGGTTTCTTGGTGGGGCAAGTGATGAAAGAGACTAAGGGTAAGGCCAATCCAGGCTTGGTAAATAAGCTCCTAGTTGATAAAATGCAGTAGTGCATAATTACGGTAGCCATAACAGAAAAGTAGACATAAACAGTAGTCTTGCATAAAACACTAATATAGCACTTGGCATACCACTACACATCGCAAAAATTGGCACTCTGCTACACGGTGCCAATTTTCGCAGTGCAAAGTCGAATAATCCGTTAGCGGTAAAGATAGGAAATACCATGGCTGTCAGATTTCCAGAAAATTGTCTTAAAAAACTAAAAGCCAATCTCTTGAAAATAGTATTGGTTTCATGTATAATTATGCCAAGCCACTATAGACAAACAATTGTGAAAGTTTACACGGACATGCTTACAGTATGTCGCTGTTTTTATTTTTAGGGGAGAGGTGAATTTATTACAATGATGACATCTAGGAAAATTTATGTGGTAGATACCACTCTACGGGATGGGGAACAGACCGCAGGAGTTGTTTTTGCTAATAAGGAAAAAGTACGGATTGCCAAGATGTTAGCTGATATCGGGGTAGATCAAATTGAGTGTGGCATTCCGGTAATGGGTGGAGATGAGAAAAGGGCCATCCGGGATATCGTAAAAGCTAAACTTCCATGTAGCATCATGGCTTGGAATAGGGCAGTGGTCAAAGATATTCAAGAATCGATTGATTGTGGTGTTGACGCTGTTGCGATTTCGATTTCTACCTCTGATATTCACATTATCCATAAGCTCCAGACTTCCCGGGAATGGGTCTTGGATAGCATGACTAAAGCAGTTGATTATGCTAAAAGTCAAGGAGTATACATTTCGGTAAATTGTGAAGATGCTTCCAGAACCGACATGGATTTCCTGATTAAGTTTGCTAGTTTGGCTAAGGAAGCCGGAGCAGATCGCATTCGTTACTGTGACACCATCGGGATTTTAGATCCCTTCAAAACCTTTGATAATATCAGGACCCTGATTGAATCAGTCGGTATTGATGTGGAAATGCATACCCATAATGACTTTGGGATGGCTACAGCTAATGCTCTGGCCGGAGTAAAAGCCGGTGCGACTCATGTCGGCGTAACTGTCAACGGTCTCGGGGAGCGAGCTGGTAATGCTGCTTTAGAAGAAGTGATCATGGCCTTTAAGATTCTCGATGGACTTGACCTAAACTTTAAGACTGAAAAGTTCCGGGAGTTGTCCGAATACGTGGCAATGGCCTCCAATCGGGAACTACCTGCATGGAAGGCTATTGTTGGTAGCAACATGTTTGCCCATGAATCCGGCATCCATGCAGACGGAGCCATCAAAAACCCGCTGACTTATGAAGTGTTTAAGCCTGAAGAAGTTGGACTCGAGCGGCAAATCGTGATTGGCAAACACTCCGGTACTGCATCCATCAAGAATAAATTCGCCCAATATGGTGTCTTTATCACTGATGAGGCAGCTAATGCTCTGCTACCTAAAATTCGTTCATCAGCAGTTGATTACAAGCGGCCTTTGTTTGACAAGGAAATTATCTATCTTTACGAAGATTACTTAGAGGGCAAAGCGAAGTAACCTGCGCCTCGTATAACAAGCTAATTGGATTGGACTGGCTCGGCCTTTGGTCGTGGCCGGTCCAATTTAACGTCGGCGGTCGGCGGTCGCCGGCCGGTTACCTGCTTGGGCTGTCTTGGTAGTTTTCCGGTCTGGTACCAGTAGGTCCGTAGCTACTAGCTCCATACCTAGCAGGTCTAAGTTTGCTGCACTGGCAGAATTACTCAACCTCGTTGAGTGAGCGTCCATGCTCACCAACGAGGCGGTCGCCGTCCTGGCTCCCGGAGTAATGCTGCCGTGCACCTTCACTAAGACCTGCACGGTACTCCGCTAAGTATCTACTAAACCTACTGGTAGCCAGCCCTAAGCCTGCTCACGGGGCAGCAGGTAACCGACCTGGGCTCTCCTCGTGGGTGTGGGAACGATAAGGTACGCTTAACTGGAAACTTAAAAAGGAAACTAGCTGCTTTGTGCCAGCTACTATGTAGCATGGGGGTTATAACAGGTAAGCACCAAAATACCGGAGAGCACAACTTGGGGTAAGACCTGCAAGTCAACAGGGCAGTTATCTGCTGGTTTGAGGGCAATTTAGTGGAGTGCCTTAGTAGTTCTTAGCTTGGGTATCCATTGAAATTGACCTTGGAGGCAGGACGCCGACAACCTCGCCGGTGACCATGGACGGTCACTCGACGAGGTTGGTCAATTTCAATAGGGTACCTAAGCTCTAGAACCACTGGGCATGGAACTACACGCACCAAACCAGCAGTAGCTGACCTGTGACCCCGATAAAGACCACAAATTAATGCACTCAGGTCAATTTTGTGTTAACATATTACTAGGCCAAGTTGCCTTACCCCCCTGAAAGGAGGAAAGCAATATGAATGAGCAGGACACCCAAGCTACAGGAGGCATCGCGCCCAAAACTAAACTGGCCGTGATTGCTGTGGTCATTTTACTTACCTTGGCGGCTGTTTATCTGCCTAGGCTGCTCCCGCAGTTTACTGGCTCAACGGAAATCACCAAATTCCAAGTGACTCCTGATCCTTTGCAAGCTTATGAAGTCGCGCTCAAGGGCGATCAACCCTTGTTTGTCGAGTTCTATGCTAAGTGGTGACCCTCCTGTGTAACCATGGAGCCCGTGATTTTGGCTCTAGAGAATAAGTATCAGGGTAAAGTTAAATTTGTGATTGCTAATGTGGATACGACCCAAGGTCAGGAATTAGCGCAAAAATTTAAGGTTAATTCTATCCCGGCGTTTTTCTTTCTGGATAAAAATAAAAACATTGTACAACAAGGCGTGGGAGAAACCCCCTTAGCTGAAATGGAAAGAATGATGGAAACCATCATTCCCTAAGGTTCTGAAACGATTTAAAATTAAGTAACCTACTCGAGGGATAGCAGGTTACTTAATTAGTAAAGTTTTATAATGCCTCTTCGAAAGGTTGCTAGCTATATTAATTGGCAAAGTTTATCCCATAGTTCCAAACTTTTAAATCTAATTTCGATTTTACCCTGTTCCAAAGTTTGTTTTGCCCTGCTTCCTTTGCCGACCTGCAAACTGCCGTCGCCGTCCTGGGGGTTATTAACCAGCAAAGCAGGATTAGCAGCTAGGCTATGCGTTAAATCAATAAAGCACAGAGGTGGAAATAGTACACACCACCAGTTTGAACCTTCTCCTTTGCCAATTACCACTCGGACTGCCTCATAATCACCAGCCGGCAGGGTGAATTTACCGTAGGTTTTAGTGGGGAACTGGAAGGTTCCGAACATAGCCTTGACTGGGTAAGGTTTACCAGAATGGTTAACTTGTTCGGCGGCAATTTGCTCAATCCAGCCCAAGTTGCTTTTGGCCAGCTCCTTAGCCTCGCCAAGCGTCTGGGCCTGGCGGAATTCGGGAGCCATGGCTTGCACAATAGCATCTCTAACTTGGCGCTTTAAGGCTTGGTCTTCGGCGGTGTCACTATTGGCCAGCACGTGAAAGCGGATCAGTTGATCAGGTTCGACAGGCATTGCTTCCGGTGAAGTGGCAACAGGAAGTGGTTGCTGGGTGAACAGGTAAAAGGTGGCTGCTAGAACCGCGCACACAGTGACTAGTTTATTCAAATAAAACACTCCATTTCGTAAACAATATGGTATGATTAACAGAAAAGCTGATAAAACAGCTTGGCGGAGGGATAGAATGTTACGCTATTTATATTGGTTTCCGGTAGTTGTTTATATGGGGATAATTTATTATTTTTCTAGTAAGACAGGTGCCCAAATTTCGTTGCCAACCCCAGATTACTTAGCTCACGGTGTTGAATACTATGGATTGAGCTGGCTATTTATTTTTGCCTGGGTAGGTTCGAAGGCTGGTAAACTTAAGCAAGGTCATTGGTTAGCCGTTTTATTTTGCTTTTTATATGGAGTTTCAGATGAGTTTCACCAAAGCTTTGTCCCGGGACGTGATGCCAGCGGGCTTGATCTCGTAGCCGATACGGCAGGTGCTGTCTTGGCTCAATTGGTTTGGTTTGGACGGAATAAATTCCGGAGACAAGCTTAGTGTGCTTATGAACCTCGTGCTTTTACCAGTTCCCCTTACTCATTTTGCTTCTGCTTACTTGCTTTTACTCAATTGCTTGAGCTTGCTTGCTTTCTTTTGATTAATTAGCGCTAAATAGGCTTGATACATTTTTAATTCGTGGTTAATTTTTTGTTGGGTTTGCTTACGTTTCATTTAACAACTGCCTCTCTGTAAAAATTTAATACTTATCCAAATTATTGCCAGATGATAAGAGGGTTATAACGTTGAATTAAAAATATTACTCCCTAATTTCCGAGCTATATTGACAATGCTTGGCGAATTTGCTAACATATAAAATGTATTTAGAACATTAACAACTGCATACATTCATCATGAGAGGTGGAGGGATGGGCCCTATGAAACCCGGCAACCTGCTAGAGCTATTGACTTAGCGGCAAGGTGCCAATTCCTACAGATTTTAATCTGAGAGATGAGAATATAATAAAAGCCTCTTCTCTGGAAGGGCTTTTATTTATTCTTCGGAGCTGCTTACTCAAAGCTATTTTAGATAATAAGGAGGAATTATAATCATGGCTAGACGTCTGTTTACCTCGGAATCAGTTACTGAGGGACATCCTGATAAAATTGCCGATCAAATTTCCGATGCCGTACTTGACGCCATTTTTGCGAAAGACCCGCAAGCAAGAGTTGCGTGTGAAACTTCAGTTACTACCGGTCTAGTGCTGGTATCTGGAGAGATCAGCACTGCCTGTTATGTTGATATTCCCAAAATCGTCCGGAGGACTATCCAAGAGATTGGCTATACCAGGGCAAAATACGGTTTCGACTGTGAAACCTGTGCAGTACTTACTTCGCTAGACGAGCAGTCAGCTGATATTGCGCTGGGTGTTGATAAAGCCTTAGAAGCTAAAACTGGCGAAATGGACGAAGTAGAAATTGAGGCTACCGGAGCTGGTGACCAAGGAATGATGTTTGGTTATGCTACCAATGAAACACCAGAGCTCATGCCTTTACCTATTTCGCTAGCTCATAAATTAGCTAGGAAGCTCTCTGAAGTCCGGAAGTCACGACAGTTAGCTTACTTAAGACCAGACGGTAAAACCCAAGTTACTGTAGAATATGAAGATAACCGTCCACTAAGGGTAGATACAGTGGTTATCTCCACCCAACATAGTCCAGAAGTTACTTTAGACACTATTCGGCAAGATATGATTGAACAAGTAATCAAAACGGTGATTCCAGTAGTATTGCTTGATGATAAGACTAAGTTTTTCATTAACCCTACGGGCCGTTTTGTAATTGGTGGGCCTCAGGGGGATGCTGGTCTCACTGGCAGAAAGATTATTGTTGATACCTATGGTGGGATGGCCCGTCATGGGGGAGGGGCTTTCTCAGGCAAAGACCCCACTAAGGTAGACCGCTCTGCGGCATACGCAGCTCGCTATGTTGCAAAGAACTTAGTAGCAGCAGGTTTAGCTGATCGTTGTGAGGTCCAATTGGCCTATGCAATTGGGGTAGCACATCCAGTTTCCATCATGGTTGAAACCTTTGGCACCAGTAAGTTTGCAGAGGAAACTTTGATAGCATTGGTCCAGCAGAATTTTGATCTCCGTCCAGCTGGGATCATAAAGTCTTTAGATCTGCGGAGACCAATTTACCGTCAGACTGCAGCCTACGGACACTTCGGACGTCCTGATCTTGACCTTCCCTGGGAGAGAACTGACAAGGTAGCAGCTCTGCAGGCAGGCATCTCTGCAGAAATCGCATCAGGAACTAAGTAGCCAGGAATACCTAAAGTAAAATACATGGTTATATTAAGAGTCGGAAGAACGTTCCGACTCCTTTTTTTGGTAAAATTCGCGATAGCACGCAAAATGTATACTATTTTCTATTTAAATCAGCAGGATAAAGCCAAAATATGTCGAAAATAAGTTCAAGCGAACATTGCGTGTATTTCTGAAAAAGGGGTATTTTGTAATGAGCAATATCAAGCAGAACCTAGAATTGGTCGTTAAAGATACCCTTTCAGCCATTGAAAACGGTAAAAAGCAGATTTTCGAAATAGCAGAAATGGCAAGAAGAGAATGTTTCAGGGTTCAAAAAGAGCTCGAGGAACTTAAGAAGCTTTCTATGCAAATCATCGCTCAAGTAGATGATTTGGAACTGCATTCTAAGGCTGCCCGAAGCAGGCTGGCTGAAGTTGATCAGAACTTTTCTAAATATACCGAGGAAATTATTAAAAACGCTTATGAACAGGCTAATGCCTTGCAGATCAAGCTGATTCAAATGCGCGAAAGAGAGACTCAGGTACGTTCCAAAAGAGACGAGATAGAACGCACCATGAAAAACCTTGAAGAAACCGTGATAAGAGCTGAAGCGCTCGTTTCCCAAGTCGGTGTTGTACTGGAGTTTATCGGGGGAAGCCTCAAAGAGTTTCACACCAGAATCGAGGACTTAGAGCAACGTCAACAAACTGGGGTGCTAGTTATCAAAGCCCAGGAAGAGGAGCGGAAGCGGATAGCTAGGGAAATTCATGACGGCCCAGCGCAGGCCATGGCTAACGTGGTATTACGAGTAGAGTATTGCGAAAAACTCTTAGATTTTGAACCGGAGAAAGTAAGGGCCGAATTGGTAAGTCTGAAGGAAATGGTGCGAATGACCCTCAAGGATGTACGCAAAATTATCTTCGACCTGCGCCCCATGGCGTTAGACGATTTGGGCTTGGTCCCTGCCTTGCAAAGGTACTTGGCTGATTACAAAGAGAAATATAATCTGAATGCCAGTTTCATTTTCTTTGGTAATGAAAGAAGGCTCAAGCCTACGGTTGAAGTAGGCTTATTCCGGGTCATCCAGGAAGCTTTAAACAATATCTGGAAACATGCTCAAGCTACTACTGTAGTAGTGAGGCTAGAACTTTCCCAGGAAAAGGCAACAGCTATTATCAAAGACAATGGCAAGGGCTTTGATTTAGCAAATGCGCTATCTCAGACTACTCGGGAAAGCCTCGGGATGACCAGTATGCGTGAACGCGTGGAACTATTACAGGGTAATTTGGAAATTAAGACTGCCGAGGGAAAGGGCACGGAAGTAATTGTCAAAGTGCCTTTGGATTTGGAATAGGGGGAAGTTTTTGTGCAGGAGATTAGGGTATTAATTGCTGATGACCATGCACTAATCCGAGAAGGGATTACCAAGGTACTCAGTCTCGAATCTCGAATTACAGTAGTTGGAGAAGCTTCTAATGGGGAAGAGGTGCTAATTAAGGCCCAAGAACTTCAGCCCCATATTATTTTAATGGATATTAATATGCCCAGAGTCTCGGGGATTGAGGCAACTAAACAAATTAAGCAAGAGCTACCCCAGGTTAAGATTATTGCCCTGACCGTCCATGATGATGACCAGAGAATCTTTGAGGTGATCAAAGCTGGTGTAGCGGGATATCTGTTGAAGGATGTCGATGCTGATACGCTCTTGAAAACTATTCTGGCAGTCTTCGTTGGCGAAACTGTAATACATCCGGCAGTCACAACCAGATTATTAGGTGAGTTTCATCGCTTGAATGAAGTTGCTGAAGCGGTTTGTGAGCGGGATGCCTTAGCCGAGTTACTAACTCACCGGGAGTTAGAAATCTTGAAGCAAATTGCTAGAGGCAAAAGTAACCGTGATATCGCGAATATCTTATGTATAAGTGAAAAAACTGTCAAAAATCATATCAGTAATATTTTTCGTAAACTGCAAGTAGAAGACCGGACCCAAGCGGCACTGTTCGCAGTAAAAACCAAACTTGTCGAATTATAAGCTGTAATAAAACCTTTTTACATAAATACCAAACCAACCTAGGACCAAAGTCCCTCATAAATGAATCTTAAGATGGATTGGAACATGTGATAAATGGTGCTAAACTTAAATCCTGACTTTGACAGCAAATTCATAAGAAAAAGGCCGCAATCCCTTGATATAAACGGGATAGCGGTCTTTCTGTTTTGTCATAAATATGTAGGGTAAAACCTCATTTTTTACTGTCTGCAATAATTTTTTTTATGTCACTAAGGCGAAGCCTTCTTCGTGTAAAGTCTATACCGAGAACATTCCCGATCGCATCTGAGATCTCGCTTCGGTAATCAAACAAGTAGAGGTTATCCTGCTCGTTGGAGCAGGCGATTTTGTTTAGGCACTCAATAATTTTATCTACCGAATAGGACCGATTTAGCTTCTTCTGAATAATCCTTACGATGACCAGTGCAGTGAAGCAAGTGAGAAAGTGAGCGTTGATGCGATCGTCCCGGGAAACATATACCGGCCGCGCCTCAAGGGTGCTCTTCGTGACCCTGAAGGTTTCTTCAATCTCCCATAACCCGCGGTATTTATCAATAATCTCCGCATCGGACATGTGCAGTTCACTGGTGACGATTGCATAATAACCATCGTACAATTCGTCTTGTGCAAGTTTACTGGCATCAAAGCATGGGCGTTGCGTCCCTTCGAAAATCTCGCCGGTCTCCTTATCGAATTCCAAATTCCGGACATACTTTGCTGCGCCATAGGTTATGGCTTTATTGTACTTCTTCGGATCAGCCACCAGATCCAATGCCTTATTAACAAGCTCCTGCCGTTCAGCCCTTGCCTTGTCCGCATATTTCTTCGCCCAGAACACGACTTGCTTTTCATACACCGTCTTTTTGGCCTTCCTGCCGCTTGCCATGGTTACATGAATGTCCCGTGCGATGCGCCTGCTCTTCATCTTAAATTCAGAGTCCTCGCCGGCTGGTTTGCCGTCAGTACCGACATAATCCTCGCTGTCCAGTACATAATTCTTAAAAACCTCCGTACCACCGCGGACGGAAAAGCTGAATACATAGCCATTCCTGTTCTTTCCGTCGGTTAGGTAATAAATATTGTCGCCTGTAATAATGCCCATATCGGCGACCACAACAACCCTGCCGGTATCGTAATTCTTTCGAACCTCGCCGATAACGGTGCGAAAGGTTTCCTTGTCCAGCTTATTTCCAGGAAAAAGCTCATAATGCAGAGGAATCCCATCCGCATCCATCGCCAGGCCCATTTGCACAATGGGATTGGGTCGTTTCTCTTTGGACGGGCCGTATTTGCGCAACGCATCGGCCTCATCGATCTCAAAGTAAAAGTTCGTGACATCGTAGTAGATGGTCTTTGTATCACGCCCGTAGTGTTCTGTGATCTGACCGTGCAGATGCCGCTGAAGATCTTTGGAGATTTTAGCATAGTGGGAAAGAGCGCGGTACACATCGGCAAGAGAAAAATCAAAGCGCTCAAAATAGCGGTCTTTCTCCCCGAACGCCTTCTTTTTGGAACCAGGCGAGAGCAGCCTGGAGACGACAAGCAGCATCATGATGGAGTTCGTATTGAACTTGAAATCTTCATTGCGTGCCCGGTTATTGAAAAAGCGATGCAGTCCAAGTTCATGGTAGATCTTTAATATCGCAGCATAGCCGAAGTTTTTTCGGTTATCGGTTCCCGGAGTGAGCTGTTCATCCAAGTTGATGGCAAGTGTCAGCTTCTTTTTCGAACTCTCTTCCTCCGTCATCTTACGTGCGACTTCCTGGAAATGGGCGATGGGATCGTCATATTTCTTTTCCAGATCATCCAGATAACCCAGGGACTTGACGGTGCGGTCAGTAGAGACATTTGTCTTGGGGTTTCTGTATTTCTGGGCTATCACAAGATAGGTTCTGCCTGAATCTTTTCGATACGTTTTTTTGAGATACAAAACAAAAACCTCCTAACACTGTCTGGATAGACTATAACACTATCATAACACATTGTGCCAAATTATGCCACATAAAAATGATGATAAATTAGAAAAAAATTTCCCTGAAAGCCTTATGCTTCAGGGAATTCAGACCTTCGCTGCTTAATTATGGTGTCAAACTAACG
>CAZKEO010000010.1:0-13232 GCA_964551785.1 uncultured Eubacteriales bacterium
TGAGATTAGAGTTGCAATCATTACTGAAAATCCTATTGCAGCCAGTTCAAAGGGCTGAAAGATCAAATCCATGGTATTTCCAAAAGCCATACTAATAAAAACTAAGACTGGTGCCACAAAGAGCGCTATTTGAATCGAGGAACCAACTGCAATTTCCAGACTGATATCCATCCGATTTTTAATCGCCATTAGAACGGCACTACTATGTTCGGCGGCATTCCCGATAATTGGGATGATAATTACCCCAATGAATAGTTCACTCAAACCTAAGCTAGTTACTACATGCTCAACTGTACTGACCAATAGCTCACTTTGTAGGGCGATAGCTGCTGTTGCAGCCACTAAGACTCCAATCGCTTTCTTTTTACTCCAACAAGCGTCTTCCTCTTCGATAATGCTACAAGCTGCTAGGATATCTTTGTGGGTATAAAGTGAGAAAAACAAACTTAATATGTAGGTTATAATTAGGACAACTGCGACTCCCTCACTGAGATAGGTGGCAGGGATACTATGTTCCTTATGGACACTGTACATAAAGAGTGCAGGAATAACTAAACCAATTACTGCTATAAAAAGACTGGCCGAATTCATGCCAGCAGCAGTAGGGTTAAAGGATTGCTCCTTATGCTTTAGCCCTCCAAGGAAAATACTTAAACCTAGCACCAATAGAATATTGCCAATGATGGAACCGGTTATAGAAGCTTTAACCATTTCAAACAGCCCTGCTTTAATGGCAAAAATGGTGATAATTAACTCAGCAGCATTTCCAAAGGTTCCATTCAATAAACCACCCAAACGTGGCCCGGTGTGCAAAGCAATTTCTTCAGTAGCTTTGCCCATTAAGCCTGACAAGGGGATAATGGCCAAGGCGGCACAAGCAAAAATCCAGACGGGGTCAGCGTGAAAATACTCTAACAACAAACTTAGCGGTGCAAAAACCAAAAGCCAGTTCAGAAACGCCAAAATTGCTACCTCCCATTTAACTAACGCAGTACGCTACTTAATAAATGATTTTTCTACGTAGTTTTTTGATAGAAAAACATCGCAGCGGGTTTAAAGCCAATTTCCTGCGGTTGAAAAATCTGTTCAGTACTACCGATAAATAAAACTCCTTCAGATTTTAAGGACTGGTTAAATTTCCGGTAAAGTACTGCCTTGGCTTCCTCTGTAAAATAAATTACGACATTACGACATACTATTATATCTACGTTGCTTTCAAAAACATCTTTAAATAAATTTTGTTTTTTAAATTTTATTAATTTCTTTAAATTGTTTTTAACTGTAATAACTTCACCAGCTTGGTCAAAGTGCTTCGCAAAGTATTGTTTAGGCAGGTTAATCACAGACTTAATATTATAAATACCTTCCTGAGCTCTTTTCAAGACCTCTTCATCTACATCTGAAGCAATAATCTGGTGGATTCCATTGGGATCAATTTCATTTAAAATCATAGCAATAGTGTAGGGTTCTTCTCCAGTAGAACAACCTGCACTCCAGATTTTGAGTGAAGGTGACTTTTTCATTAGTTGTGGTATGATTTGAGTTTTCATGACATCCCATTGTCCAGGATTACGATAAAACTCCGATACGTTGATAGTCAAATGATTAATAAACTTATCTAATTGGACCTTTTCTTTCTGCAGTAAACTGGCATAATCCATTAAACTATCAATACCAATCGAGCGCATCAAACTTAAGATTCGTCGTTCCATTTGAGGTCGTTTGTACTGATTTAAGTCTAGTCCAGTAATTCTGTAGACTTTCTGAATAAAATCAAGATATTCATCCGCCATTTTGCTTTCTCTCCTCCGCTGACTATATTTCCTTTAAATATCTCTAACGGATATTTTTTTCTATTCTCTTGCAATTATGGCTTTGATTTCGTTTTCTTGATGCCATACTTTGCATGACATTTGTCACAAAATTTTTCCTGAGTTTCTCCCCTTTTGTTATGGCAATCTAAGCAAAAGCGCTCAGGATTACCATTTCTTTGCACGGTTATTTTATGTTTTGGCAACCAAACTGAATTGGGTGGGTGGGGATTGTTTTTGGTGTTTTCAGTGGTAGACATGTAAATTACGGCCACCAGAGCTACTATAATCGCAATTGTAATATATTTACCGCGCTCCATTAAGGCTCCCTCCAATCTACGGCCATATAGATGGTGCTGAACAACCTATTTTAGTGCACCAAAGGCCAGTTTTGCAGCTTTGATAGTTTGCTCGATATCTTCATCCGTGTGTGCTAGAGAGACAAAGGCAGCTTCAAACTGTGAGGGGGCTAAATATACTCCCTGCTCCAGCATTTTTTGGAAAAACAGTGCAAACTTGGTGGTTTCAGAGGTAGTTGCAGTCGCGAAATCCACTACTTTTTGATTTGTAAAGAAAGTACAAACCATCGAACTAACTCTGTTAAAGCTGCAACTAACTCCTGCCTCCTGGGCAGCTTGCTCTAACCCCTTCGCCAGGTGGGCAGATTTTCTTTCCAATTCTTCGTAAACCCCAGGTTCCCCTAAAACTTCAAGCGTTTTAATCCCTGCTGTCATAGCTAAGGGATTACCTGACAAGGTGCCTGCTTGGTAAACTGGCCCGGCTGGTGAGATTTGTTCCATAATGCTTTTTTTACCACCATAAGCGCCAACAGGTAACCCACCCCCGATAACCTTCCCAAAACAAGTTAAGTCAGGGTCAATGTTATAAAGACCTTGGGCACAGTTGTATGCTACTCGAAAGCCTGTCATTACCTCGTCAAAGATCAGCAAGCTTCCATAATCTTTAGTTAGCTTCCGCACACCTTCTAAATAGCCCGGCAGTGGTGGGACAACTCCCATATTACCAGCAATAGGTTCGATAATTACCGCAGCAATATCTTCGCCTTCTTGTTCAAAGTATTTAGTGAGTGTTGCTAAGTCATTATAGGTTGCATTGATGGTATTGCTAGCAATATTGGCAGGTACTCCTGGGCTAGTGGGAACACCATGGGTCAAAGCTCCCGAGCCAGCCTTAATAAGTAAGGAGTCGTGATGTCCATGATAACATCCTTCAAACTTCACAATTTTATCACGTCCGGTGTAACCTCTTGCCAATCGCAGGGCACTCATCGTGGCCTCTGTTCCGGAGTTTACCATCCGCACCATTTCCACAGAAGGCACCCGTTCAATAATCATTTTCGCCAAAATAGTCTCAAGCTCTGTAGGGGCACCATAGCTAGTACCTTTACTGAGATAGTCGATTAAGGCAGCTGTTACTTTGGGGTGACAATGTCCAAGGATTAAGGGCCCCCACGAACCAACGTAATCTAGATATTGATTACCATCAACATCATAAATACGTGGTCCTTGCCCACGCTCAATAAAAATTGGATTTAAACCAACAGATTTAAATGCTCTAACCGGACTATTAACTCCACCAGGAATATAATTTTGTGCTTCCTGAAACAACTCGATGGATTTAGCATAACCTTTATGCACTATTTTTCACCTTCCTAGTTAATGATACATTTTTATTGCCATATTCGTGGCTAGTTTACTCAGTTCTCGGTTATGATTTCAGCCATTTAGCTACGTCTTTAGCATGGTAAGTAATGATGATATCTGCCCCAGCCCGTTTCATGCCGGTAAGCGTTTCTAGCACTACCCTTTGTTCCTCAATCCAGCCATTCTGAGCAGCAGCCTTGACCATGGCATATTCTCCGCTAACATTATAGGCCGCAACTGGCATTCCAAAAGCATCCTTTACCCTTCTGATGATGTCCATATAAGCCAAGGCAGGTTTGACCATCACTATATCTGCGCCTTCTTCAATATCTAGCATAGTCTCTCGCAAAGCTTCATTACTATTAGCAGAGTCCATCTGATATCCACGTCGGTCTCCAAATTGTGGAGTCGATTCCGCTACCTCGCGAAAAGGGCCGTAGTAGCCAGAAGCGTATTTGGCCGAATATGCCATTATTGGGATATTGGAGTATCCATTGGCATCTAAGGTCTGTCTTATAACACCAACTCTGCCATCCATCATGTCAGATGGTGCCACCATATCCGCCCCAGCTTTGGCATGGGACAAAGCTGTTTTAGCTAGTAATTCTAATGTCTGGTCGTTCAATACCTGGTCATTTTGAATAATACCACAATGACCATGGCTAGTATATTCACATAAACAAACATCGGTAATCACCAATAAATCAGGGCATGCCGTTTTCACGGCAGTTACAGCCTGTTGTAAGGCTTCATTTTCATCATAAGCAGACGATCCAGTTTCGTCTTTATAATTAGGAATCCCGAAGAGCAAGATCGCTGGAATACCTAAGGCCTGCACTTCCTTGGCTTCTGCAACTATGTAATCTACCGACATCTGATAAACACCTGGCATTGATCCAATTGGATTCTTAACTCCCTTACCATTTATGGCGAATAAGGGATAAATTAAATCATCTACGCTCAGCTTAGTTTCAGAAACCATCCGTCGCAAATTTTCATTTGCCCTTAGTCGGCGCATTCTAGTGATTGGAAATACCATTTTACTTCTCCTCCCAACCCATCAATTAAAATATTCAACAATTGCTTGCACTAAACCAGCTATAGTATATTCTTTAGCCTCGACATCAACCTGCAAACCCAATTCTCGAGCTGTAGCTGCCGTCACAGGACCAATACATGCGATGGTCAATCCTGCCAGCATCTCTTGATAGTCAGTTTTATTGAGCAATTTTACAAAGTTTTTAACAGTAGAGGAACTCGTAAAGGTAAGGACCTGTACTTTATTTTCTATGATAAGTTCACGCATTTGCTCAACATTACCCTCTCCAGGTACTGTTTGGTAAGCGTCAACTTCGGTTACATATGCTCCCATTTCCTGCAAGGCAATTGGTAAAACCTTGCGTGCAATATCTGCTCTTGGTAATAGGAAATATTTATTTTTAATGTCATATTTCTTCAAACCTTCTATAATTGCCTCTGCCACGAATTCGTCAGGTACATAATCACAATTCAAGCCCCTTATTTCTAGTTCCTCCCTTGTCTTGGGACCAATGGCACACAGCTTGATACCTTTTAACTCCCTAACGTCCTTCTTACAGTGGTATAACCGTTTAAAAAATGACTGCACTCCATTAGCACTGGTAAAAATAATCCAGTCATATTTTGTTATTTCATTAATCGCTTGATCCATCGGACTGAAGTTGTCTGGATCGGTGATGCAGATGGTGGGGAATTCCCATGGTTCACCACCTAGATTCTCAATTGCTTCAGCTAAAACACTAGCTTGACTTCTGGATCTAGTTATTACCACCCTCTTACCAAATAATGGCATATTTTCATACCATTTTAACTTGTCTCTTAATTTGACCACATCTCCAACCACTATAACTACAGGATGTTTTAGGTGGGCAGTCTTAGCTTTTTCAACTATATCGCCTAACTTCCCAGTTAAAGTCTCCTGTTCTGGTCGGGTACCCCATCTAATTAAAGCAACCGGTGTATCTTCAGACCGTCCATTCATAACTAATTGATGCACAATAAATTCAAGATTACGCATCCCCATTAAAAAAACTAAGGTACCTACACCTGTCGCTAACTTATCCCACTCGATACAAGAATCATTTTTATTAGCATCTTCATTACCGGTTATGACTGCAAAGCTAGAGGTAAAGTCCCGATGTGTTACCGGAATCCCAGCATAAGCAGGTACCGCAACTGCCGAGGTGATTCCTGGAACAATTTCAAAAGCAATATTCTGTTCCAGTAAGGCTTCTGCCTCCTCGCCGCCACGTCCAAAGACGAAAGGGTCTCCGCCTTTCAGCCTAGTAACCACTTTGCCCTCTAAAGCTTTCTCAATAAGGACACGGTTAATTGCATCCTGATGTAAGGTATGACGATCCGGCATCTTCCCAACATATATTAGTTCGGCCTCAGGCTGTGCATAGGCTAAAAGCCTGGGGCTCGCCAACCGATCATAAATAATTACATCGGCTTTCTTGACACACTCCAGGCCCTTCACAGTAATCAATTTTGGGTCTCCTGGACCTGCACCAACTAAATATACTAATCCTTTCGCCATGGTTAACCAATCTCCAGTCTCACCGATTTTAATATTTTATCTGCACCCATGGCAATTAAATCATTAGCTAGCGTGACACCAAGTTGTTCTGCCTGGTCAGCTTTACCTACAACCGACTTTCGGAGTAATTCTTTACCATCAAGACTGGCGACAACCCCCTCCAAGGTCAATTGGTCTACTTCTACCTTGCCCAGAGCACCAATGAGGATGTGACAGCCACCTTCTAATGTTCTTAACAACGCTCGTTCTGCTTCAATGCTAACCGAGCTTTCCCTATGGTCCAATCTTTTAATGATGTTTTCTACTTCAGGGTCATTTTCTCTAATTTCAATTCCCACTGAACCTTGTCCAACAGCTGGTAGAGAAACATCAAAAGAAATGCGTTCGGTAATCTTATCTTCCCAACCTAGCCGAATTACTCCAGCCGCAGCCAGTACTATGGCATCTAAACCCTGGCGTGTTAATTTTTCCATCCGAGTGTTAAGATTGCCCCGTAAGTCTTCAATTTGTAAGTCCGGACGAAACTTTAACAATTGGGCTCTTCTTCGCAAACTGCTTGTCCCAACTCTAGCACCATGTGGTAGATCAGATAACGTTTTCGCAGTTCTACCAATAAGGACATCGCCAGCTTCCTCACGCTGGCAGATAGCACCTATTTTTAAGCCCTCAGGAAGTCTAGTAGGCATATCTTTCATACTGTGAACAGCTAGATCAATTTCACCATTTAACATAGCTACTTCTAGTTCTTTAGTAAACAAACCTTTATCCCCTATTTTTGCCAGGGCGACATCCAGAATTTTATCACCCTGTGTTTTCATCTCTATTACACGGAATTTATAATCGGGATTTAGTCTGGTGAGGTTTTCCAATACCCATTTTGTTTGCCATAACGCCAGGTTGCTGTCCCGTGTTCCTATTACAATTTCTCTTGTCATTTCATATCCTCCAAGTATTGTTAGTTTTTGTTACCAGAATTAACCAAGATCCTATGAGCATGATGCATCGGATTATTATCAGTATGAGGGTTTTCATTGTTTTGTTCTGATGGGTGTTTCTTGGATCGCTGTCCTTCAACTTCTAAACTAAAGAGGTTTTGGAGAATTTCTGTATATAAATGACCATGATTAGTATTTGCATAAACCTTTAAATTAACTATCGGATTGTGCAGGATGGAATTAACTATTGAATGAGCCAAAACTCGGATAACCTTTTCTTCCCTTTCAGATAAGGGACCCAATTTATTAAAGGCTTTATCAAGTTCCTGCTCTTTTACTTCTTCGCCGAACTTTTTTAGTGCAGCGATAGTAGGAACCACGAATTGGGTGTTTAACCATTGAAAAAACTTGGTTATTTCGTCTTCCACAATAACCTGAGCCTTTACAGCTTCTTTTTTGCGATCTTCCAGATTACGGTCTACAACGTGTTGTAAGTCATCAATATCGTAAAGAGTCACACCCTCTACTTTTTCTACCTCTGGATCAATATCTCTAGGGACGGCAATATCAATTAAGAAAATCTTTTTACCTTTTCGCTTGCTCATTACCGTTTCCATATTTTCTGGTCCAATAATTGGATCCCGTGCTGCTGTCGCACTAATCACAATATCTATATCTACCATATAATCGAAAAGCAGGTCAAAGGGTACAGCTTCTCCACCAAATAATTTTGCTAATTGGACAGCTTTTTCAATCGAACGATTGGAAACCAAGACATCTGTTACACCATTAGAAACTAAGTGTTTTGCTGTCAGTTCACTCATTTTACCAGCACCAACAATTAAAATAGAACGTCCCGTCAATTCCCCGAAGATTTGTCTACTCAGTTCTACGGCAGCATAACTAATAGACACCGCATTACGGTCAATTTCAGTCTCGGTGCGCACTCTTTTGCCTACTGTTATCGCTTGCTGGAATAAAGTATTCAAGATACGGTTGGTAGCTCCCTGCTCACAGGCTTTTTGATAAGCGGTCCGTACCTGACCTAATATCTGGGTTTCCCCTAAAATCATCGAGTCTAAACCTGCCGTTACTCGGAAAAGGTGATGGACAGCATCATATAAGGTATGCAAATAAATATAGTTATCTATTTCACATAACTCGTCAGCAAGACAATCTGCGAATACTTTTTTAATACTAGCTAAACCTTGCTTTACATCCAGAACTGCTGCATATATTTCAGTCCGATTACATGTCGATAAAATAACACAACCATCCACTGCCTTAGCATCGCGTAGACTTTGCAATGATTGTGGTAATACATGCTCCGGAAAGGACAAGCGTTCACGTATCTCAACAGGTGCAGTCTTATGATTTAAGCCCACTGCTACCAAGAACATTGTTTATCCGCTCCTTTACTAACTCCGTCTGTCCTTCACGTAGTAGATTGAGAATGTCTGATTCAATAATCTCTCTAAAGATCTTACTACGCTTTTCTATCTCTTGAACATTATTAATTATTAAATTGCGTAATTCACCCATAATTTCCAGAAACTCAGCATATTCGTTGCCAAACTGCTTTTCTAAATCTTCTTTGATTTTACGAGCTAATGATGGGCTTTTCCCATCTGTCGATACGGCAATGGCTAGCGAGCCACGACGAACCACTGCCGGGACAATAAAGCTCCCTTTAGCAGGAGCGTTCACTATGTTGACTGGTATGTTCTGCAATGAGCATGCTACGGCTACCTGTAGGTTTAATTCTTCATTGTCAGTTGCACTAATTACGATAAAAGCTCCGTTGATATCTTCCGGGCGGTATTTGCGTCTGCAAATTGTTATTTTTCCCGCGTTCTCAGCGGTTTCTAGATACTTAGAAACCTGCGGACTTATCACTTTAACTTTCGCATCACAAGCAATTAATGAACTAACCTTCCTAGCTGCGACCTTTCCTCCCCCTATCACGACACATAATTGTTCGGTAAGGTTAAGGTAAACCGGGAAACAGTGGCCCACAGAAATCACCCTTTAAACCTGACATTCCACTTACTATCTCTTAGATTCAACATATTACTAGATTTCTCCTGCCTTAGTGAGAAAGGCAAAATATTACTAGCTACCATAGGAATGCAAGCCAGGCAGTAAGATGTTAACACCATAGTATGTGAACAAAACAGTTGCGAAGCCAAAAATCGCCATCCACGCCGCCCTGCGACCCTTCCAGCCATAAGTTAACCTTGCATGTAAATAAGCTGAATACACTAACCAGGTAATCAAGGACCAAGTTTCTTTAGGATCCCAGCTCCAATAGCGTCCCCAAGCATACTCTGCCCAAATCGCACCAGTGATAATAACTAGCGAAATAAAAGGGAAGGCAAAGGCAATAAAGCGGTAGGACAATTCGTCCAAAATATGGGCCTCTGGTAATTCCTTATTAAAGAAACTCTTGGATTTAGTCTTTTCTAAGCTTTCTTTCCAGAGATACATCACCGCTAAACCAAAGGACACCGCATAGGCTGCATAGGCAATGATGGCAGTAACAACGTGAAAAGTCAGCCAATTACTCTGCAAGGCGGGTGGTAACTGAATGGGGTCAGTTGGCATGTTGAGCATCAAAGTAGAGGCATTAATTACTAAAGCGATTGGCATTACGAAAGCACCAACAACCTTAAATTTATAGCGATATTCCCCAATCAAATAAACTAGGACAATACCAAAGGCAAAGGAAGTGGAATACTCATACATGTTTGTGAAAGGTACGTGTCCTGAGCTCAGGAAGCGCATAACTAATGCCACTAAATTGGCAATCAAACCAACAGCACTAACTCCTGTGGCAGCGGCACCAACAGGTTTGTTTTTAGAGACGAGATAGCCAAGATATAACAAAGTTGCAATTAAGTAAGCCGCTATGGAAACATAATACCAGGACATTTCGTTAGAACGTTCGTTCATCATTCACCTGTCCTTTATAGGGTTATATTAATCTCTAACAGCATTGACTATGGCGTTATAGTCACTCTCTAAGCCTAGTTTATTCTTGTCAGTAACTGCACCAATATCTGCAATGGTGATCCCATTAACCTCTTTGATTACAGCCCAAACTTTTCTGTGTTGAAGAATGTACGCAAGGGTAATTCCGAAAACCATTAACCCACAGCCCAGCCAAACAAATGGCACTCCCGGATCTTTTCGCACAGATAACCCTGTGTAAGAACCTTGTTGATAGCCCGTGAAGGTGACAGAGGCATCCTCATACACTAATGGTGTATTTAACAGTTTGTAATTGGTATCAATCTGTTGACCACCTTTGTAGAGCGCATAAAGCACAGCTGGATTATTGGGGAAATTTGATCTAGGTTGATCCGGATTACTGGGGTCAAAGTCAGGGATAAATCTAATTACCTGTACTTCGATGTCGGTACCCTCGACCGGGAAACCAGCTTGTTCGTCTACATTGTAAAGATTTTCCTTTTTAGTTTTGGTATTTACAGCTTTAGCGCTAACAATGTTAGCAGAACCATAACTGGACTGATAAAACTTAACACCCTTGTAGTTAAGGGGATCATTGACTTGAATTGTTTTAGTAATCATCTCTTTACCATTATCTAGCACTGTTAAATCACTATAATAATCGTTAACCATGCCGTTAGGTGCATAATGAATCCAAAACTTATTTACTCTGACCTGAAAATCATCATCTGCGGTAGGTTTTTTGGGTGTGGACCATTGGACTCCATTACTCAAACTAAAAGTCTGTCCTTCCGGTGCATTAATATAGCCCTCATAACCCATTAGACCACCATAGATAGCGCCAAGAGTGATAACAATAAAACTTAGGTGTGTTAGAAATGATCCTAATACCCCAAAGCGTCCTTTATCACCTGCTAGATAAATAATTCCATCTACTTCATCTTGATACACACGATATCCCTGACTTTTCATCGCACTTTGTAAAGAACTGCTCATAGCAGAGCTACTACCTTTTTGGCGAATAGAACTATATTGTTTAAGGTTTTTTAAATAGTTTTCACTAACTTTAACTCTTGGTACTCCTAAAGATTTCATGATAAATTTCCATCGATTAATACTACAGACAAGTAGATTTAAACATAGTAAACCTAACAAACCGCGGAACCAGAACTGGCCATAGATGTTAAATTTGGCTAACCCAGTTTGGGGGTCAGTAGGAAGCAAGGTGCCAACAATAGAAACTCCGGAAATCACCAGCAAGAGTACTAATCCTAACTTCATCGAACTAAAAAATTTCCATATTTCCTGAATACCATTGCTCTCGTTACTTGTTTCTACTTCTGTAGGTTCGAGTTTTTCTTGTTCATCTATAGTTGAATTTAATTTATTACTTGTTTTTTTAGCCATAAAGGTCTTGATCCCTCCTGATACTTTTAATTTAAGTGTTAATTTGTTAAACATTCTACCTTATTATAAAAAATCCTTTCTTAAATTTTTCTTTGTAATTTTTACACTTTCCAGCAATCTTTTAATATTATATCATTTCAGACTCAGTGACTTCAAATGCTTTTACAAATATTGGTTTATAAAAGGAATAAACCAATATTTACCTATGCTTCAATTTATCAAGGAGCTTACCAACCCCATACTTGAATCTTATTATTACCCTGGTCGGCTACAAATATTTCTCCTTCGCTATCAATCGAAATCCCTAGTGGGAGTCGAAAAGCACTTTGTTTATCATCTATCGGCCCGAAAGCAGTTATATCTGCTCCATCTTGGGCAAATATTCTGATAGTGTTCGATAAGGTATCTGTGATATAGATTCGCTCCTGACTATCTATTGCTAACCCTTTCGGTGTTGATAATGTCCATTTGGGTCCACCATCAAAAACTGTTAGCAGTTCCCCATTTTGCTTGATTAGTTTCACATTATAATTTGCTCCGTCAGCAACCCAGATTGCACCATCCTTGTTTACTGCCAGACCTTGAGGAGCTCCTAATGAGACGTTTGGTAGTTTAACACTTCGCAAAAATTGGCCTTGAGCAGAAAATACTAAGATTTGCTTACCTGCTAAATCACTCACATAAACTGTTTGGTCTAGAGTAATAAATATTCCTGCCGGTTGATGTATGGATATGCCTGCTAACCAATTTCTAAGATATTTACCTTCTAAATTATATTCGTACAGAGCACCCAGAGCTGTATCTGCCACTAATACGCTGTCCTTAAGCAAACCAATCCCATAGGGGTGTTGTAAAGGCTGGGTAGATTTAGGGCCTCCAAAATCGAAAAGCAATTTACCTTTCCGATTAAAAACAGCAATCCGATGGTTGCCCGTATCGGATACGAAAACCTTCCCATCGTTATCTGCGAGGGCATAAGCTGGTTCTTTTAATTTCGAAGCAGTATTCTCACCCGTAATAGTATATATCAATTTGGGACTAGCAGGCTTTTGGTGGGAATCTGTTGGCATCTCTTTTTGAGAAGTAAAATAGAAAATCGAAATCGTGATTACAATAACACCAAGTATGGCTAGCAGGTGTTTGACTTTCAATTTTTATCAGCTCCTTATTCCTTGTGGGCATGTCCAAAAGCTGCTTGTAGTACTTGGCCCATTTCGGGCGGTAAAGCAATGGTACCTTTGCCAAACCGATTAGCAAAAAACTCTTCATGCATGATTTTAATCGACTTCATCATGTACCTTTTTTTAAAACTATCCGGTGCATTACGATACTGTAGGGTTTTGTCCTGATAAAATTCCGCAAAACAACGGATAATTTGTTTCCAAAGTTCATCCCGTGAAATCTGCTTCGGTTCAATAATGGGGTGAACTAAATGGTATTTCGCGTAATCTTTCTCCTTAACATAAGGTGCTAATTCCGGATAAATTTCGGCATACGGCCAAGGAGTAACAAATAAAAAGTGCGCTAAATCTGGATTATATTGCTTGGCTAATTGGAGTGTTTGCTCGATAGTTTCTAAGGTTTCGTCCGGGTCACCCATAATAAAGGAACACTCTGTGATAATCCCGGCTTCATTCAATAACCTGATAGATTCTCTACCTATTTCAACTTGACTATCTTTTTGATATAAATCTAGGACTGTTTGGTGGGCTGATTCAACTCCAACATAAACATGAATAATGCCTGCTTGGCGATATTTGTGGAGAATTTCACGGTCCCGAAAGATATCGTCTGCTCTTGTTTCCATGCTGAAATGCATGCCTAAATCTTGCTCAATCAAGAAGTCGTGGATTTTTTCCCAACGGTC
>CAZKEO010000011.1:0-1783 GCA_964551785.1 uncultured Eubacteriales bacterium
AGTGACCTGGGAAGTCCTGGATTACTATCAGGAACACCAAGCAGAGGTCATCATCGCGCAACTCAAGGATAAGTACCCCGAGGCAGAGCTACGGGAGGTTCTGGAGGAAATCAAGGAGCTCCAGGAAAGTGGACAACTATTTACCCTCCCTACCCCTCTAGAGCAGATTAATTTGCCGGAGCAACCAATTGTCAAATCGCTCTGTTTGCACATAGCTCATGATTGTAATTTGCGTTGCCGCTATTGCTTTGCTGCTAGTGGACATTTCGGTGGTGAGCGGGAACTAATGTCTGAGGAAGTTGGACGAGCTGCACTCGACTTTATCTTAGAGGCCTCCGGACCTAGAAAAAATTGTGAAGTTGACTTTTTCGGCGGAGAGCCGTTAATGAATTTTGCCACTGTCCAAAAGTTGGTAGAATATGGACGTGAGCAAGCTACTCAAAAGGGCAAGGTAATCCGCTTTACCTTAACCACCAATGGGGTGCTGTTAGATGAGAGCATCGAACAATGGCTGAATGATAATGAGATCGCAGTGGTTGTCAGCTTAGATGGTCGTAAAGAGGTAAATGACTATATGCGTACCTTTGTGAACGGACAAGGTTGTTACGATCACATTGTGCCTAGATTACAGCGTTTTGCGAGGTCTCGCCAGAACCAAAACTATTACCTGAGAGGCACCTATACGGCCAAGAATTTAGATTTTAGTCAGGATGTGCTCCATATAGCGGAACTGGGGTTCCAACAGATTTCGGTAGAGCCGGTGGTTGCTCCGGAAGCAGAAGAGGATGCTTTTAAGGCAGAAGATGTGCCCAAGCTCTTAGCGGAATATGAGCAGTTAACCAGAATCTATCTCGAGCGCAAAGCTCAGGGGCAACCCTTTAACTTTTTCCATTTTAACTTGGACTTAAGTGGTGGGCCTTGTATTGCTAAACGCCTTTCGGGTTGTGGGGCAGGACATGAATACATGGCTGTCAGCCCTAAAGGAGAGCTTTACCCCTGCCATCAGTTTGTAGGGAAAGCAGACTTCTTGTTGGGCAATGTCTTTGAACGAGTGCTGGAACAGCCACTCATGAAAACCTTCCAACAAGCTCATATCTACAATAAACCAAAATGCCAAGAGTGCTGGGCAAAATTTTATTGTAGTGGAGGCTGTCACGCTAATGCCCACTCAGCCTCAGGCACTATCTTAGAACCCCAAGAGATTGGGTGTCAGTTGGAGAAGAAGCGCCTAGAATGTGCGATCTATTTACAGGTCAAGCAGGCGGAAATAAGTTAACAAGAACAAAAGCATCTTCGATTTCATAGGCTATAAGTACCGGGACAACAAAAGAGGTCGTAATCAGACAGATACGGCCTCTTTTCGCATGATAAATGCCAAATATGACAAACTGAGGCGAAATTAAGGGTTTACTGGCTAATTCATCCTGTGATATAATGTACCCTACCAGCCCCAAGAAAGGAATGTCGGGCTAATATGAATTAATCGAGAGGAGGATCCAATGGAGTTAAAAAAGATAGAAAATCCGAAAACTAGAAAAATAATTTTTGTAATAGGAGCTTGCACAGCACTCTTAATAGCGGCCAATGTCTTTACAGCTTTTGCTGGGGCATTTATGGGTGATGAGACGGTTCCAAATAAAACAGCCACTGTCTCCGAGAAGAAAGTCCAGGCAACTGGCATTAAAATAAATAATAAGGTTGAGGTTTTTTTATATAATCAAGCAGATGCCCAAAAAGTCCTGGAGCAATTAGAGCTGGACTTGGTGCGAAGTTCTCAAAAAAA
>CAZKEO010000011.1:1793-2471 GCA_964551785.1 uncultured Eubacteriales bacterium
TGCCGAAAAATTAGAACAGGTAGCGGTGGAGATCGAAGCTAGCAAGGTCTCAAGTGTGGAACAAGCACTAACTCTCTTGAAACAAGGTAGGGTGCAGGTGGCAACCTACACCGTTAGCAACGGTGATAATCTCTGGACGATTGCTCGTAAAAATGACTTGCATGTCGAGGAAATCCGGGAAGCTAACCCTGGTCTCAATACTGATTTTATTGATGTTGGACAGTCAATCAACTTGGTTAGACCACAACCATTGGTGCATATTACGGCCACTGTTGAAAATACGGTGACAGAGGAAATTCCCTTTACTACTAAAACGGAATATGACAAGTCCCTTCGCCGCGGTAAACAAAAAGTTAAAAAGGCTGGAATAAAGGGTAGTAAAGAGGTGACCTATCGGATAATCATTCAAAATGGGGTGCCGACTAAAAAGGAAATTCTAGCCCAAAAGGTGCTGGTTAAGCCAGTGGAGCAATTGGTGGCTAGAGGAGATAAACGGACTGTTAATATTTCTCGGGGTGATAATGACTCAGGTAATCTGCTGTGGCCTGCTAGAGGAGGAATTAGCTCTGGTTACGGTTCCAGATGGGGTCGGAGGCATACCGGACTAGATATCGACGGCAGTACTGGGGATGCAGTGAGAGCTGCTGAGGATGGACGGGTTGGCTTTGCAGGCTGGGA
>CAZKEO010000011.1:2481-13225 GCA_964551785.1 uncultured Eubacteriales bacterium
AAAATGGTCACTATTAGAGGTAGTGATGGCATAACGACAAGATATGCGCATCTTTCCTCGATTAGTGTGCGAGAAGGCGATTCTGTAAGTCGAGGGGAATACATCGGAGATGTTGGTTCTACCGGACGTAGTACTGGCTCTCACCTCCATTTCGAAGTACTTAAAAATGGTTCGTTTCGGAATCCGCTAGGATATTTGCGATAAATTTTGTACAACCTTATGGTATAACCACAAGGTTGTTTTTTTCCATCTGGACAGGAAAGTTTTGGTTGAATCAAAACGCTAATTCGCTTAAAATTAGGATAGTGAAAGGAAAGGATGATTTCTTTGAACTACGATATTATCATTATTGGCGGCGGCCCAGCAGGGCTTACAGCTGGCTTATATGCTTCACGGGCCAAACTTAAAACCCTATTGATCGAGATGGCTTTACCAGGGGGCAAGGTAGCGATTACTGATACCATCGAGAACTATCCAGGCTTTCCAGAAGGCATAAATGGCTTTGACCTCGGGTTTAAATTAAAGGAACAAGCAGAGCGGTTTGGCTTAGAAATAATAACCGAACAGGTTTCCTCGACTGAACTGCAAGGTCCTATTAAAATCGTTAGGACGACAGAAGCTGAATACCAAAGCAAAGCAATCATCATTGCTAGTGGCGCTAGAGCCAATATGCTCAATGTACCTGGTGAAAAAGAGCTGGTCAGCCGAGGAGTATCCTATTGTGGGACATGCGACGGCGCCTTTTTTCAAGGTAGAGAGATTGTGGTAGTGGGTGGTGGTGATACCGCCATTGAGGAGGCTCTTTTCCTGACCAGATTTGCTACCAAGATTACCGTAATTCACCGTCGTGATACTTTAAGGGCAACGAAGATTCTCCAGGAAAGAGCGTTTGCCGAACCAAAAATTAATTTTATCTGGAATAGTGTTGTTGAGAAGATTATTGGGTCAGAAAAGGTAACCGCTGTAGAAGTTCGCAATATAGAGACTAATGAGGTGGAAACACTTAATACCGAAGGGGTCTTTGTTTTCGTGGGTGCTACCCCAGAAACAGAATTCTTAAGTCAGGGGCTCAGCTACTCGGAGCAAGGTTATATTGTGGCAGACGAAACTACTATTACCAATATTCCTGGGATATATGCCGCTGGGGATGTGCGCACTAAACAGTTACGCCAGGTGGTAACAGCTGTTTCAGATGGTGCGAATGCGATTACTAGTGCCGAAAAATATCTTGAGGGTTTTGAAGGAAAATAAGGTCTAGGATGTGTTATAATTGGACTCAGTGGAGGTTGTCTACGAAAAAATCAGGACCGGAGATAAATTTGGACTCCATAATGGCTTAGAATTAATAGCAATCAAAGAGGGCTATGCCCAAACTAGAATGACTGTCGGTGAACATAGTTTGAATGCCGAAAACATTACTCACGGAGCGGCCATCTTTGGTTTGGCAGATTTAGCTTTAGCGGCAGCAGCAAACTCTTATGGTCAAGTGGCGGTGCTATTAAATATGAATATTAGCTTAGTGAAGGCTACCTATCAAGGTGCCGTCTTGCTAGCTACAGCGACCGAGGATCATCTGACTAACCGTACTGGTTTGTACCGTATTAAAGTAGAAGATGAGACAGGTGATATTGTAGCAATTGCAGAGGGTGTAGTCTTTAGAAAGAAATAAACTAAAGGATAAGGAAGGAAGATTAGCAGTGGCCAAAAACAAAGCGCGTAAGTCAAGAGAAATTGTTAAGACCAAAACTCAAGGACGCCGTTTATCTAATAATAATATCATTGTGTTTGTGGCAATTTTAATTTCAGCAGGTTTAATTGGGTCAAGCTTACTCTTTTCATTAGGGGCAATTGGCAGTAGTAAAGGTGCTAACAGGGGAGGAACTAGCCAAGGCAGTGCATCTTTGATTAGCAGCTATCAGGAAGCTTTGAAGAAAAACCCCAACGACATGGCTACCAGAGAGAGTTTAGGGGTTGAATACTTCACTGCTGGGACCGGTTTATATAGTCAAGGCAAAGCCAACGAAGGCCAAAGGCAGTTAGAACTTGCAATCGTGGAATTTGAGAAGGTGGCTGCGAAAGCTCCTAAAAATGCCCCAGTACTGGGTGACTTAGCAACTAGTTACTTTTATACGGGTAAAACAGATAAAGCCATCGAGACTGGGAAAAAAGCGTTAGAGGCAGATCCTAACCTAGCACCAGCGAGGCTGAATTTAGGGATATTCTTAGCAAATAAACAGCAGTATGTTCAAGCAATTGCCGAACTCAAAAAGGTACCGGCAGGTACAACCCAGGCCTCCCAGGCGAAGGATATGATTAAACAATACCAGGATATCTTGGCAGGTGGCAAAGGAAAGTAAGCGGGAAGTAAAACGGTAGCCAGCCACTCAAAAGTAAATAGCTTAGTGCTACAAACTAAGCGCACGTTACCAGACTCATTGGTTAATTCCAATGGGTCTATTTACTGTCTAATTCTCTATTTAGGAGTATCGAAGCCTGCTCTAACACGACCTGGGTCTGGTCCCTGTTCCGGTTTAGGAGCATCTCACTTTGTGAGTTAGCGGGTCTAAGCTTGCTGGTCAATAAACTCATCCAACCCTGGCGGTTGTCATGGACGACCACTCGCCAGGGTTGGATGAGTTTATTAGGCCAGCAAGCTTAGACCTGCTTCGAATAGAGTGCAATGCTCCGGACCGGAACAGGGACCAGACCGGCAAAGACATGCCTATACACTAACCCCAAATCTAATTGGCTGCTTTACTAATAATTACATGCGGATTTACCAGCAGATTCATAGTATAATTGCTAAGCGGAGTTAAGGGGGGATAGCGCATGGAACCTGTAATTCGAACAAATATATCGTTCCCGGTAGGCAGGATTCCACTGCGGAGGAAAATCCTTGCCTTAGTAGTAATTGCTGGGACTTGTTTTGGGATTGGTTTTAACCAGACTCGCCAGTTGATTTATCCGGTATTTAGAAAGGCTATTCGAGCTAGTGCGATAATCGAAACTTGGAATTGGCCAAAGTTGGAAAGCGAACACTTTAGTGTGCGTTATGCACCTAAAACAGGCGAGGCAGAGATGGCTAAACTGGTTTTAGAGAATGCGGAAGAGATTTACGCCCCAGTAGTGGAAGCATATGGCTATCCAGCCAATAAAAAAGTATTAGTGGTGCTCTACCCCACGAGGTCAGCTATGGGCAAGACCTTTGGCTGGGATGCCGATGAGAGTGCCATGGGAGTTTACTGGGGAGGAGTCATTAGGGTCTTGTCCCCAGAACAGTGGATTCCTGAGCAAGAGCAAGCTAACATTAAAGCCGTATTTGCCTCCTCTGGACCAATGGCCCACGAGCTAACTCACCTAGTAGTGGACTACCGGACTGGTGGTAACTACACACGTTGGCTAACCGAGGGAATTGCCCAATATAAGGAGTGGGAAGTGACGGGGTTTCAATTTGACGAACCAGATGGACAGATTGACCAAGAGCTTTATCGCTTAAACCAAATGGATGGTAACTTTGACCATCTACCCAACCAAGCCTTAGCCTATCGACAGTCCTTGTTGGCGGTGGAGTACTTGGTAAGTAAAAATGGTAAAGAAAAAATCAATCTCCTCTTAGATGAATTGGGGAAAGGCAATACCACTGATCAGGCTTTTCGAAAGGTTTATGGAATTAATCTGCAAACCTTTGAAGAACAGTTGAACCAATGGATGAAACAGTTGTAATCAGCGAGGTTATTAAGCATAGATGCATTGCACAAAGAGCGATGGTATGATAATATAAATTTCATGTCATCGCTTTCTGCATTATGGAAAGAATGGGTATAAACAGTCGAATCCTGTCGTCTTTGAAGGAAAAGTTTGTGGTATGGCGAATATTACAAAGATATCAAGTCAATAGTATATAATAGCAAAACTAGCTAGAAGTGGAGGTGGCTGCTAGTTGGCCACGATAAATGTTGAAGGTGGTTACCGTTTAGAAGGAAAAGTCAGGACCAGTGGAGCAAAGAATGCAGCTTTGATCGCTATTAGTGCTGCTTTGCTAGCAAATGGCCCTGTTTATTTAGAGAACATCCCCAGAATTAGCGACGTGCTAGTAATGTTGAGTATTATCGAGGATTTGGGCGCGAAAACAGAATGGGAAAGCAAGGATTGCTTAGTTGTATATCCTCCTGCTACTCTCAGTTTTGAAACCCCTTATGATAAAGTTAAGAAGATGCGGGCTTCCAATGTCCTACTTGGTCCGCTACTGGCCAAAGCAGGGAAAGCCCATATTGCCTTGCCCGGAGGCTGTAATATTGGCAGTCGCCCCATGGATTTACATATCAAAGGCTTGACTAGCTTAGGTGCGGAAATCGTACTTCAGCAAGGAGTAATTAAAGCAGAAACCAAGGGACTAAGTGGGGCTCGGATCTATTTAGATTTTCCTAGCGTTGGTGCAACGGAAAATATTATGATGGCTGCCGTGTTAGCACAAGGGCAGACCATTATTGAAAATGCGGCTAAGGAACCAGAAATCGTCGACCTAGCCAATTTACTAAATGCCATGGGTGCCAAAGTACGTGGAACGGGCACTGATGTGATTAAAATTGAAGGTGTACCTTCCTTAAGTGGGGTTCGTTATGCCATTATTCCCGACCGCATTGAGGCCGGAACCTTTATGGTAGCAGCTGCTGCTACTGGAGGAGACGTTTTGGTGGAAAATGTTATTCCTACCCACCTGGAGCCAATTACTGCCAAGCTGAGAGAAGCTAATATCGAGGTTATCGAACAAGATGATACCTTGCGGGTAATTGCCACTAATAGGAAGTTGCGCCCGATTGACATTAAAACACTCCCCTACCCTGGCTTTCCAACCGATATGCAATCACAAATGATGGCCATGCTGACCGTTGTTCCGGGAACCAGTATCATAGTCGAAAATGTCTTTGAAAATCGTTTGCAGGTTGCAGATGAACTAAAAAGATTGGGTGCTAAAATTAAAATCCAGGGTCGTACAGCGGTGGTCGAGGGTATTTCACGCTTAGAAGGCACCCAAGTGCGGGCATCTGATTTGCGAGCTGGGGCAGCCTTGATTGTAGCGGGCCTTACAGCTGAGGGGACTACGGAAATCGACAATGTTCACTATATCGATCGAGGCTACGAAAACCTGGAAGAAAAGTTTGTTGCCCTAGGAGCTAAAATATACAGAAAATAACTCAATATTATGTATATAATAATTTGTCAAAAATAAGCAGGAAAAAGCGCTTCCCGAATCGAAACTATACTAGTGAGTTTGCGAATTTGTCGAAGGAAGTGATAATGTGTCAAATAGATATAGGTTCATTGTGAAGCCATTTTGGAAACTCGGGATAGTCTTTATGACAATTACCGGTGGGGGCACTATGGTGTGGACGGCCCTTCTGGCATATTATCTAGGAGTCAGCAATGAAAAATTAATGACAATTCTCATCCCGGTGGTGCCTATTGGTTTTGTTGCGGGAATGTTGATTATGATGTATCTCAGTAAACTGTTGAATAACATTTTTAACATTTTCTTGGAAGCTATCAGTAAAGTTGCTGAAGGTGATTTGACCCAGCATATAGACTTTCCCACCGGAGACATTTTTGAAAAAATGGCCAATGCCTTTAATAAGATGGTCGGGGATATTCGGGAAACCATTGGTCAAAACGTGGAAACTGCTATTGGTGTGGCAAATGAGGCAGGAGCGGTATCGAGATCAACTGAAGAGGCGACAGCTTCAATTGAGCAAATTTCGGCAGCGGTTGAACAGATTGCCGGCGGGACCCAGCGACAGGCGGACCAGATTATGGATACTCTCCAGACTATGCAGGAACTTTCGGCAGGCGTACAGCAAATTGCTGCTAATTCCCAGGCTACTTTTGGGAGCTCTCAGGAAGCTGCAGAATTCGCTCGAAAGGGAGCTTCCCAGGTGGAACGGTCTGTTGAAAAGATGCGAGTTATTGCAGAGGCAGTTAATAATTCTTCTTTAGCTGTTCAAAAACTCCACTTGAGATCAGAGCAGATTGGGGAGATTGTCAACGTAATTACCAGCATTGCTGATCAGACCAACTTGTTGGCCCTAAATGCTGCCATTGAAGCAGCTCGGGCTGGAGAACATGGTCGTGGTTTTGCGGTAGTTGCAGATGAAGTTCGAAAACTAGCCGAAGGCTCTGGTGCAGCAGCCCAACGAATCGGGGAATTAATTAAAGAAATCCAGGAAGATACCGCCAAAGCGGCAGATTCCATGGGTGAAGGAAGTCGGGAAGTAAAAGAGGGTGTGAGCACAGCGCTCCACGCCAAAAATGCCTTAGATGAAATAGTCCACGCTGTCCAAAGTATGGAGCGGATGGTGGAGGGAATAACTCAAGCAGCTCAGGAACAATCGAAAGGGATTGGCATGGTGGTTGGTGTGGTTGACAGTGTTAGCAATATCGCCCAACAGTCCTCGGTTGCGACTCAGCAAGTGGCAGCCTCCATCGAACAACAGATGACGACTAATGAACAGATTAGCATGTTGGCATCGAATATGGCTAACTTAGCAATGGATTTGAAGCAACGAATTGGGCGCTTCAAAATACACGCACAAATTAAATAAAGTATGAAAATTACTGGTAAACCAAAGGCCGGGCTTCTGCCCGGCCTTGCTTGTGATATCAGGATAAAACGGGTATAATTACATAATATAGGTGGAATATCTTTACTAGGAGACTGATGATGCGGGAAGATTTGACAGCAAATGAACTGCTAATTGATTTAGGAGGACGGTCGGTGGCCATCCGGATAGTTAAAGACTTGGAACCGCTGTTCTTAGATGTTAAAGAGGATGATGATATCCCTTTTTGGGCGGATTTATGGCCAGCAGCAGTAGGCTTGGCAAGACATTTGTGGCAGCAGGTGGAAGTAAAGGGCCAGCATACCCTAGAATTAGGAGCTGGACTGGGATTGCCGGGAATTACTGCCGCCTTAAAAGGGGCTCAGGTGCTTGAGACGGATTTAGTAGCACATTCCCTAGAGTGGGCTCGCGAAAATGCCGCCCTTAATGGCGTATTTAACCTAGCATATTTGACCACTGACTGGCGAAACTTTCAAGTGCCTGGCAAATACGAGGTTATCTTAGGTTCAGACATCCTCTATGAAACCAAATTGCATGAGTCGCTGGAGCACATCTTAGAGCATAGCTTGCAACCAGGAGGAATAGCTTATTTAAGTGATCCTGGGAGGAGAAGTGCTGGAGAGTTTGTCGCGAAGTTATCCGGCCAGGGGTGGACGATTGCAGAAACAGTGATCCCAGTAGAAATGGATGGTACTGTTCATCAAATACACATATATTCCTTGCAGAAAGATAATGCTAGAACAGTTGATAATACTCTAATAGAAAGCTGAAAATACGGGAGGGGTTTTGATGAGTTACTATGATCCTGATTTTTATGGTAAGAAACCCGGCTTTTTGTCATATTTAGCAATGGGCTTAATTGGAGCAGTCATTGGGGGCCTAATAGTGGCAATGTTTGCACCTGCCTGGGGTCTGACCGGACTCCTAAGCTCCCCAAATACCCAAGATAATTTGCCGAAAACGACCCCTCCCGTGCTTTCTGGTGATACCAGCAGTGCTACCCCGGTGATTGATATTGCTGAAAAGGTTGGCCCTACTGTCGTAGGAATTAGCAACTTAAGCAGTACTGGAGGCTTCTTTGACGTTCATCCTAGTGTGGAACAAGGCAGTGGTTCAGGAGTGTTGATTAATGACCAGGGTTATATTGTCACGAATAATCACGTAGTAGAAGGTGCGGAAAAATTAGTAGTAAGTTTGGCTAATGGTAAGGAAGTCGAGGGCAAACTGATTGGGCGTGATCCGCGAACCGACTTAGCGGTAGTAAAAATTGATCAGACCAAAGCTGGGAAGTTCTACATTGCCCGCCTGGGAGATTCAGAGAAGGTTAAAGTAGGGGAACTAGCAGTAGCGATAGGCAATCCCTTAGGACAGGAATTTGCTAGGACCGTTACCGCAGGAATCATCAGTGCCCTCAATCGGACGGTGGCGGTTGGCGAGCAGAAGTTTACCTTGCTCCAGACTGATGCAGCCATCAATCCTGGTAACAGTGGTGGGGCCTTGGTAAATAGTCGAGGAGAAGTAATTGGGATTAATAGTGTGAAGATCATTAATGAAAAAGTAGAAGGATTAAATTTTGCCATTCCCATTAATACTGCAAAGCCAATTATCAATGAGCTAATCAGCCGAGGTAGGGTAGTCAGACCTTGGATCGGGATTATTTACCGAGGGGTTAATATCAATGATCAGTTAAAGCAACAATATGACCTTCCTGTTAATTACGGGATTGTAGCAGATGCCGTTGTGCCGCAAGGGCCGGCCGCTCTGGCTGGAATGGCAGACAAGGATATCATTATTTCTTTTAATGATAAAAAGATTGCTGAATTTGCTGACCTGCAACGCGCTTTGGAAAACACCAAGATAGGCGATTCCGTTAAGGTTACCATTGTGAGAGGTACCACTACCAAAACTTTGTCTATAAAGCTTGCGGAAATGCCGGAACAGACGACCCCTTAAAAAGGGTACTCGTAAAAGATTTTTTAATAGGGAGAGGGCTGTTTTCTGAAAAGGAGACCTCCTCTCCCTTTCTGCTTGATAGGCTACAGAGTTGCTAATAACGGAGGTACTTATGAATATTAAGATTATGGGAGTAGGTAGTATCAAAGAGCAGTATCTCAAAGATGGCATCAAGGAATACTTAAAGCGCCTCGGCCCTTATGCGCGTGTTGAAGTGATCGAAGTTGCTGATGAAAAAACCCCAGACCATGCAAGCGCGGCTGAGGAGGAACAAATCAAAGCTCGGGAGGCGGCCAAGCTGCAAAAACACCTCAAGCCAGGGGCAGTATTGGTGGCCTTAGCAATCGAGGGTAAAATGGTTTCCTCGGAGCAATTGAGTGGGCAAATGCAGCAATGGGCTGTCCAGGGAAAAAGTGAAGTGAGTTTTGTGATAGGAGGCTCATTAGGTTTGCATCAGAGCATCTTAGCCCAGGCGGAGCTGTTGCTTTCCTTTTCCCGGATGACCTTCCCCCATCAGCTTATGCGGCTGATTTTGGTGGAGCAGCTATACCGGGGCTTCAGAATTTGGCGGGGCGAACCGTACCACAAATAACGGCGAATTTTTTCAGAGGGAAGCGTCGGGGAGGCCTTGAGGGGCATCCAACCGGCTGGCTTCCCTCTTTTGCGGATGGCGGTTTTAGAGCCGTCTCTGAGGCGGAGGGAGCGTCTACGACACTACCTCACAACAATCGGGAGCTCCCCGTCCAAGCACACTACTGCGGCTACAACAAGTCCGCAAACAAAACCTGCTAAGAAGAACTGCATCTGTTCACCTCCTTTTCTGAGCCTTTATGCCGCTGGCGCGAAGGTACGTAGCGATACCGAACGTCACGCCTGCCATGAACAAAGAAATCGGGTCCAACATTTCACCCCCTTCCTTTGAGTGGTTGGTTAGATTACCAAAGAGAACTGGGTGGGCTTTTGCTTTGTACAAGCAAAAGCCCCTTCCGAACCTTTTTCGGAAGGGGCTGATCCTAAAAAATACCTTTGAATCTCCTCGTCGAAGTTGAGGGAAATCTTGTCTACCTTCTGCTCCTTGTTCAGGGTGATGTTTTTGACTATGAGGCGAAGCAGGGCTTTCCTGTTCTCAAAGGGAGCTGATTCCAACATCTCGCTCAACCGGGCCAGCACTTCCTCCACCTGCTTGAGGGAGACCTGCTGGGAGGTGTCGTCCTGCAGGAGCCATTCCAACTTGCGTTTTCTGGCGTTTAGGCGGTCGTACTCGCCTTTGAGTTCATCGAGGCGGCTGACCAGCACCTCCTTGTCGATGGCGTCCTCCTCGTACAGGGCGAAGTATTTCTGGTTCTTGGCTGTGATACTGCCAAGGGTTTTCTCTATCTTCTTCAACTCCCGTTCCATCGGGAGTACGCTGTCGGCGCGCTTTGTATTGATTCTGGACACGATGTCCCTCAGAACCTTGGGTTTGAAAAGGACCTCCCTGAGGCGGGACAGGACGTAGTTTTCTGCGTAGTCAGCCTGGACTCCGTTGGATTTACAGACACTGGACCCACGGTTACGGAAATTGCCGCAGACGTAGTACCGCCGGATGATGTGAGAGCCGTCTTTCAAGCGGTTTTTGGTCCGGCTTGCCACCATGCTGTGCCCGCACTGTGGGCAGCGTAGCAGTCCGGTCAGAAGATACTGCCCGTCGAAGACCCTCGGCGATTCCTTTGACTTCCCAAGATAGAGCTTTTGTACCTTTTCCCAAAGCTCTAACGGCAAGATGGGCTCGTGTGTACCATCGGCAAGGATGGGGTTAGGGTTGAGCCCTCCCCGCCGTTTCTCGCTCCAATCGGTCCTGACGTTGAACCTTACCTTTCCGATGTACAAGGGGTTGTTGAGGATGTCCTTTACGGCCACAACGCTGAACGGGTTTCCCAGTTTTGTAAGTTGACCCTCCCGGTTCAGTTCGTTGGTTGTCGCTTTAAGCCCCTTGCCCGAAGCGTAGGATTCGAAAATCCGACGCACCAGTTGAGCCTCGTCGGGAACCACTTTGAGCACAGTCTCCCTGGTTCTGCGCCCCCCAGAGGTACTTTCCACACTGTCGTAACCGAGGACCCTGCCGCCGTTCCACCGTCCCGTGCGGGCCCTCTGTTTCATGCCCATCTTGACGTTGTCCACGATGGTGTTTCTCTCCA
>CAZKEO010000012.1:0-10678 GCA_964551785.1 uncultured Eubacteriales bacterium
CTCAAATACAGCAGCGGCAGTATGTCTGGGCGCGTCACCCGAGCGCAAGACCTGTTCTGTTACCGGAAAGGCCGCACCAGGGTGGGAGTTAATAAAGCTCCCTAGGTCTGCCCAGCGTTCAGCAACAAAAGGACCCTCGTACAGGATGGCTGCTGCTTGCGCAAACAAGCTGTAATCCAGATATTCAATAGTTATGTTTAGTTTTTTACACTGCTCCACGGCAGTATCCCAGGCCTCGCTGTACTCTTTGGCATACGGCCCAAAAAACTCTAACGGCTCTTGCGGTAAACAAAGTTTTGCTGGTAGCTTAGGGGTGGTTTGGGGTAGATTTCTAGACCAGGGGTCAGTAGGGTCAACCCCACGGACAACAGTATCTACTGCCAGAGCATCCTCCAAGCTTTGCGCAAATACCGTGACACAATCCAGGCTGGCACAGGCTGGTACCACCCCTGTTGTCGGCCAAGCACCCAGGCTGGGCTTATAGCCAACAAGTTGATTTAAAGCAGCCGGTACTCGTCCAGAACCTGCCGTGTCCGTACCAAGGGCAAAAACTGCCTGTCCCCTGGCCACCGCAACTGCTGAGCCAGAGCTGGAGCCCCCGCTTATCAGCTCCTGACGCAAGGCATTATGGGTTTCACCATACGGGCTTCTGGTTCCTACCAGGCCTGTAGCAAATTGGTCTAGATTGGTTTTGCCCAGCGGAATAGCTCCGACCGCTATCAGACGTTCCACTACTTCAGCATTTTTATTAGGCGTATAGGCAAACTCCGGACAACCAGCGGTAGTTGGCACACCTGCTAAATCAATATTGTCCTTAATCGCGAAGGGTATCCCCCAAAGTGGTACTTGCGCTGGATCGAGAGTTGCCAACCTATCTAGATACGGTTGGATTACGTCCATTGTTGGCGGGGTAATCCAGATATTCAGCTCCTGATCTTCCTGGGAGCGCCCAATTATTTCTCTCACCACCCCCTCTGGGGTGCTAGCTTTGGTAAAATAACTCTCTCGTAACTCTTGAATAGAGGATGTTTTTGGATACACTGCTGTTCTCATCTACCTGACACCACCTTTTCCTGTTGCGCTAGGATACCCACAATTAGCTGCCCGGTCTGCACCTGATCTCCCGGCTTGACATAAACAGCAGCTACCTCGCCATCACAAGGTGCCTCCTGATAAATCTCCATCTTCATGCTTTCTAAGATGACTAGCGGATCACCCTTGCTGACCTGCTCACCTGGGGCAACTAGTACTTTCCAGACCCCGCCGGGCATCGCACTGCGCACAGCCTCTGCTCCCGGTGGAAGCTCATCTTCTGGGACAGGCTCACCACTTTCCTGCTCTGCAACATATTCTGCCAGACCAAGGGCGCGCCAGTTTTCCCGTTCTGCTTGAAAAGAGGCCTGCTGCTGTTGACGAAAGGCTGCGGTACTGTCTTTGATCGATTCTAGGAATTGCAAATACTCACCAAGCTTAAAGGTAGTTTCGGTAATTTCAGCTTCAAATCTGCCACGCAAAAAGTCTTCTCGTAGCTTTAGTAGCTCATCAGCTTCTACCGGATAAAACTGAATCTGATCGAAAAAGCGTAACAGCCACGGCTTGCCAGCCTCAAAACTGGCTGTAGAACGCAGGCGGTTCCACATTTGGATAGTCCTGCCAACAAACTGGTAGCCCCCTGGCCCCTCCATGCCATAGATACACATATAGGCTCCACCAATGCCCACCGCATTTTCCGGTGTCCAGGTCCGGGCAGGATTATATTTGGTCGTGACCAAGCGATGACGCGGGTCGATAGGGGTGGCTACCGGGGCCCCTAGATAAACATCACCCAAACCGAGCACAAGATAATTGGCATCAAAAACAATTTTTCTAACATCCTCCACACTTGGAAGACCGTTAACGCGCCTGATAAACTCCAAATTGCTGGGACACCACGGTGCATCAGGACGGACATTTTGCTGATAACGCTGGATCGCCAACTGAGTTGCCGGGTCGTCCCAGGAAAGTGGCAGACGCACAATTCTGGAAGGGACCTGCATAGATTCCAAGGGGGGCAACTTGCTGTCTAGCTCTAAAATCTGCCTACACGCCTCTGCAACTGTAATCTGGGTTGGGTCAATGTGGACTTGTAAGGAACGGATCCCCGGGGTTAAATCTAAGACAGGTATTTGTCGGCTTTCCACAACAGCCATCATCAGTGCCTGAACTTGAAAACGCAGTAGCAAATCCAGTTCCATTTGACCATATTCCACCAACAGGTTTTCATCTCCGCAGCAGCGGATGGTGATAGGGAATCTCCGGTTCTCTACTTCACGTACCAACAAGGGGTAATCTGAGGTAAAGGCTTTGTTATACTGTGGAAAATTAACCAGCTTGAGCTTATCCCAGTTGGCTGTTCCAATGGCCTGGAGCTTTTCCTCTTGTAATTTACGTAAACCCTCGGCCTCCTGCAGCGAAATTAATCTAAAGCGCACAGTGTCACCGGGATGCAATTGACCGATTTTCCAAAATTCCGCTGAGGCGGTAGTGACAGGGCAGACGAAGCCACCTAGACTGGGGCCGTCAGGACCAAGCAGAATCGGCATATCTCCGGTCAAATCCAAGGTGCCGATGGCATAGGCGTTATCATGAATGTTAGAAGGGTGCAGGCCTGCTTCTCCACCATCTTCGCGGGTCCAGTGGGGGGCAGGCCCAATCAGACGCACCCCTGTCCGGGAACTGTTAAAATGTACTTCCCAAGCAGTCTCGGTCAGTTGGGGCAAATAGTCAGCCTGTAAAAACTCTTCGGTGCAGTGGGGGCCGGGAATTACCCCAATCGTCCAATTCCGGGAGATGGCTGGCCTGTATGCAGAAGGTAACTCTTTATGCTTTGCATAGGACTGTTCGTTGTACTTATCTGTGTACTTTTCTGTTAACCTCGCTGTGAGCTTTGCACTGATTGCTGCTGCTTTTGCTCCTTGCTTTACTGCCAGCACATCACCGGTGCGTAAAGCCCGGCCATTGTGACCACCAAAACAACCGAGGGTAAAGGTGGCGGAACTGCCTAGAGTTTGGGGCATATCAAACCCACCTGCTACCAGTAAATAAGTGCGCATACCTGCTGCAGTTTCCCGGAAGCTTAGCACCTGGCCCTTTTCGGCATAAACTGGCTTGTACATGGGAACCTGCTTATCATCAAGCTTGGCCTGCATTTCAGCACCAGTCAAACAGAACCACATGGCCTTCCTAAAACAATAGGAGCCACCCCGTAAAGTCAATTCCAGACCACAGGCATTCTCAGGATTGCCTAGTAGTTGATTGCCAATTCTAAAGGAAAGAGGATCCATCGGGCCACAGGGAGGAACTCCTACATCCCAGTGTCCGGTCCTACCCGGCCAATCCTGAACAGTTGTTTGCAGGCCCCCATCCAGTACTTCCAGCCCACTTTCAGGAGGTGCAAAGCCATTGAGTAACTGGGTATAGACATCACCCTGCTGCACATCCTGTTCGTTTAGCAGTGCTTGTAAATATAGCAGGTTGGTAGTGACCCCGTAGAAACGAGTTTCCTGCAGAGCAGTACTGAGCTTCTGAAGGGCTTCAGTCCTATTTGCTGCGTGCACAATTATTTTAGCAAGCATGGGATCATAAAGTGCGGTAATAGTAAGACCGTCCCTGACCCAGGTTTCATTTCTAGCCTGCTCTGCCAATATTACCTGATCAAGCTGCCCAGCACTGGGTCGGAAATTATGCAGGCAATCCTCGGCGTAGATCCGTACTTGGATACTGTGCCCTTGCGGTGCTTTGACCAGCGTAGCCAACTCACAAAGTTCATCTGCTGCTTCACGTACCATCCATTCCACTAAATCAACCCCGAAAACCTCTTCAGTGACACCATGTTCCACCTGCAGCCGGGTATTGACCTCCAAAAAGTAGAACGTACAAGCTTCCGGATCATATAAAAATTCCACTGTACCGGCACTGCGGTAACCCGCCATAGCGGCCAGTCGCTGGGCAGCTGCCAGCATCTCCTGGCGAACCTGGGGTGGTAGGTTGGGGGCTGGACTTTCTTCTAGTACCTTTTGATTACGCCGTTGAATAGAGCAGTCCCGTTCACCTAAAGCCACCACCTCCCCAAAGCGGTTGCCGAAGATTTGCACCTCGACATGACGTGCCTTAGGAATATACTTTTCTAAAAAAACACCGGCATTCTTAAAATTCGTTTCCGCCAGATGGCAGACTGCTTCAAAGGCCGCACTGAGAGCGCTTTCATCAGGGCAGACCCGCATTCCAATCCCACCACCTCCGGCAGTACTCTTCAAAATTACCGGATAGCCAATCCCAGCTGCTTGGCTTAAGGCCGCTTCCAACCGCTCCAGCAAGCCCGTCCCTGGCAGCATTGGTACTCCAGCTTTTTCGGCAATTGCTCTAGCCGAGTGTTTCAGACCGAACAACTCCATTTGCTCAGGTGTGGGACCAATAAAAGTAATTCCATGTTCACGACAGGCCCGGGCAAAATCAGCATTTTCACTTAAAAAGCCATAGCCAGGATGAATAGCCTGAGCACCTGTCTGTAACGCTGTTTGCAAAATCAAATCAGCATTTAGGTAACTCTCTTTAACTGGACCATCACCTATCAAGATAGCTTCATCCGCATTCTCCACATGCAGACTGTCTTGGTCTGTTCGGGTATAGACAGCCACTGAAGCTATTCCAAGTTTGCGCAAAGTACGCTCAATTCGCACGGCAATTGCGCCCCTGTTAGCAATTAATATTTTACTGAACACAAATGCCATCTCCTTTACTGCTCCCAGATTAACACCTTCACAGGTGTGGGATATTTGGCATTAAACGGATTGTTTAATTGGGGAAAGTTACTGATTAAAACCATCGTTTTGCATAAAGCCTGTAGCTCGACGTAACAGCCTGGGGCTGAGACCCCATCAGCAAATTCCAAGCCCCCCTCACTGGTGACTGGTACATTCATAAAGAAGTTAATGTTCGGAGCCAAATCTCTTTTTTGGTATTGACCATCCTGTTTAGCGATTTCCTGCATAAAAATATCTCGACAATTATGCATGTACAATTTATCCCTCGAATAACGTACCGTATTGCTCTGAGCTGAACAGGCACCACCTATAGTATCGTGACGGCCACAGGTATCGGCGACAATGGTCAACAGCTCTTTACCTGATTCGGCTCGCAAAATGGAGCCTGCAGTTAAGTATATATTTTTTTGACCAACAATCGTCGCCACAGCACTGTAGTGATCTTCCGGGTTGGTAGCATCATAAAACAAGGTGTCGGCAGCTTGATTGCCACCTAAATCTACTATTCTTAAGACTTGTCCCGGTAATAGTTCATGCATCCAGCCATCTCCGGCTAGGATTGTTTCAGCATATATGGCGTCTACTTCCTGGCGGAAGCTTTCTATTCGATTAAATACTGCCATTCTAAACCCTCCCATAAATTCAGTAGCACTTACTGCCGATGAGCACTTATACCGTGTTTTTCGCCTTAACCAAGCAGGGTATAGTAGTCCCAGGTATTTTCAAAGGCCCGGCGATTTTCCGGCCGGTAATTAACACAGTAATCCAGGGAATCTACCGTTGCTGCCTGGAAAATTTCTAGCTTTACTGGTACAGCGGGATATGCTGGGCTGGGATCAAGGGGGTTGGGGGTATTCGATAAAACTAACAAGATATCCATCTCGGTACGCAGGGTCACGGTGGCCCCAGCCGGACAATGCTCTGAACAAAAGTGCATGTCTCCTTGTTCGTCACATGCCACTTTGGAGAAAAGATTAACTACTGGTACTAAATCACGCCTGCCTAAGCCATTGCGTACCAGCTCGACACTCAAGTTTTCCTGACCGCTGCGCAGCCATTCATTACGTAGTTCTTGATAACTCGTTGCTCCGTATTTTTCCTCTGTGGTAGCCCGGGTTGTACAACCACTGATGGGATCATGCCAGCCTAGGCTATCCTCCACAATGCTGGCCAACACCCGCCCATTATCACTCATCAGTACATTGCCCCTCGTTAGATGTGCGGTATGCTGGGCTTTTAGTGTGTCAGGCATATTGTAGCGTTCTGATAAATCTCTGGCGTTATATAAGAGCACGGAAAGATTAGCGCCTTGCTCCAACGCTGTAAAGCGCAGTAGTTTCCCCCTGCCGATAGTGCCTGACCATTTATCTCCCGGACGAAAGGTGCCGCTCCAAATACTATTCATCCTGTTTACCTCCCTCTAAGCTTCTCGAATGTGGAAAACAAAATAGCATGATTTCCTTAAGAATGAAAAAAGGAGATATCATAGACATAGGTCTAATGAAATCTCCCAGGATTTTATCCTTCCGTGTCGCTCTTCCTGGAAGAGCGGTTTACCCTCGGACCTGACCTGGAGATTTTCCAGCGGAACCCTAGTAAACTATTTGCTATTTAATTGTGCTCCCTTGGCAGTTTTTAATGTCCTAAGCTCTTCAAGTGTTTAAGGTTTAATGTCTTAATAAGCCTACTATTTTTTTGCGAGTATTAATAAAGGCATCAGTGTCTTTCACGTCCAGCGTCCGATTCTTAGGGAGGTTAATCGGGATATCTGCCACTACCGGTCCCTGTCTGGCCGACGTCACGTAAACCCGCTGGGTAAGGAATATCGCTTCTTCAATATCATGGGTAATGAAAATGACGGTAGTCTTTTCCGTTCTCCAAATTTTTAGTAGCATTTCCTGCATGGAGGTTTTGGTTTGTTGGTCCAGCGCTCCAAAAGGCTCATCCATTAAGAGTACCTCTGGACTATTAGCCAAGGCTCTGGCAATCGCCACTCGTTGCTTCATGCCGCCCGACAGCTCCTTGGGATAGCTTTTCCGGAAATTAGTTAACCCAATTAACTCCAGGTACCTGTCTACTTTGGCCGAGCTCTCCTGCTTCGGAACTTTATTCAAGTCTAAGCCAAATCTAATATTATCTTCTACTGTTAACCAAGGGAACAGTGTATAGGTTTGAAAGACCATGCCCCGCTCAGCACCTGGCCCTAAGATAATTTGATCCTTCAACCTGATTTCCCCAGTGGTAGGCGTATCCAATCCTGCAATCATCCTGAGCAGGGTAGATTTACCACAGCCGGAAGGACCAACAATGCTGACGAATTCATTTTTGGCCACATTAATATTGATATCCTCTAGGGCCACCGTTGCCGAGGTTTTGGTCCGGTAGACTTTATTGACCTTCTGGACAGAGATTTTTTTATCATCTGCAACATCCCGGAATCCATCAATCACATTAAATGCTAAAGAATTATTCATTAGACTCCCTCCTCTGCCCAACTAAATAAGCGTTTATTTGCAAAGGCAAATAACCGGTCGGTTAAGAGCCCCAATACCCCAATCACTAGAATTCCTGTAAAAATTGCATCCGTCTTTAAGAACCGCTGGGCCTTTAAGATACTGTAGCCCAAACCAGAATTAGCAGCTACCAACTCAGCTACGACTAGATAGGTCCACGCCCAACCAAACATCAACCGGAGGGTATCCAAAATCTTGGGCATCATAGCTGGAACCAGCACCTTCCTAATAACCTGCCACCTACCAGCACCCAGCGTATAGGCTGAGTTTAACAGGTCACCAGCCACGCTCCTGGTGTTATCAGCCACCATCAAAATCAGCTGAAAGAACGTCCCCAAAAAGACAACCATAATTTTCGCTTCTTCACCAATTCCAGTCCAAACCATAATTAAGGGAATGAACGCTGGCACTGGCATGTATCGAATAAATTCAGACAAGGGTTGGATGATGCTTTCCGCAAATTTAAATGTCCCTGCCAAAATTCCCAAAGGTATCCCCAGTACTGCTGCCAAAACGAAACCCATAGTAATCCGGTAAATACTAATTGACATATCCGCTAACAGGACATTCTGACTTATCGAGCTGAAAAAGTCCCGGATAACCATTACCGGCGAAGGCAGGAAGATTGGATCAACCAGTCCACTCCAGCTTAACACTGACCAAGCGGCCAGAATCCCGAGGAAGGTGGCTAAAGTGCCCCCAAGGTACCACCCTCGCCCGATTTCACCTCTAATCTTAATGAGCTTTTGCATAATAACACATCCCCTTCAAGCCTACTTATTCGCTTTGAGCTCTTGCACGAAGGAAGGATCCAAGGCCTTTTCTAACTCAGGTATGCTGTCTAGCATCTTTAAGTTCTTTAAAAACTCACCTGTTTTCTGACCTGAGTAGCCCAGATAGGTCAAATCATCCTTCTTAGTAAAAGCATTAATATTGTCATCCAGTGTGAAGATTTTTGTGCCTTGCACTAATTGCTGATACTCTTGCTTGTTGGTTTCAGCATGTTTGGCCATAATCTCGATCGACTCTTCCGGATGTGCTTTCCAGTATTCCATCGCGTCAAACCAAGCTGCAACTATCTTTTTTACATCATCTCTTCTGTTTGCTACTACATCACCATTCATCACCAGTAAGTCAGGAATGAGGCCAGGAGTATCTTTAGATGAGAAGAGTTTTACGCCTTTACCTTCAGCGACAGCTTTACTGAGAAATGGTTCCCAAAGTACTGCGGCATCAACATTTCCGGAGATAAAAGCTGGTCCAGCATCATTAACTGTCATATTGGTGAAGTCGATATCCTTTTCAGTCATGCCGTTTTTATCCAAGGCAGTTAAGAGCAGTAAATGTTCCAGGGTCCCGAGTTCAGTGATAACCTTTTTCCCCTTCAAATCCTTAATACTCTTGTATTCTGGCTTGACCACAACTCCATCGCCACCTGCTGAGTTGTCATTTACTAAAACAATTTTCTGATCAAGTCCCTTGGACAAAGGTGCCAGCGTATCAGACAAGGCTACACTGTTACCATCCAGCTTGCCTGTATTCATGGCCTGCAGGGAATCACTATAGACCGGGAACCAGACTAGCTCGACATCAACCCCATGTTTTTTGAAGAAACCTTTATCCTGAACCAAGTACCAAGCGTACCAACCCGGCCATGGACTAAGCCCGATTTTAATCGGTTCTTTTTTCTGACTCTGACTGGTACTCTCAGTTGTACTCTGATTCTCACTCTTACTACAACCACTAACTGCTATGGCTAAGATCATTGAAAGGATCATCGTCCACAATATAACTCGCTTTTTATTCATTGTTATCGCCTCCAAATTTTCTTTTGCATTTTTATAAAAAATAAAAGAGGTACAGAAATCCAACTAGGATTTCAGCACCTCATTGCGTCAGGAATTTAGATCTTCTTCGACCCGCTTCCTCGTTGATATTAAATTTATACAATAAATATACCCTGTCCCTACCTGTTTGTCAATGGTGTGCACAATTAGCTTTACACCCTTGTTACTCCATCGCAAGTCAGGGTTGCACTCCTCCATTACGTAAAATATTTTGCTTGCCAGCTCATCCCCCCTCAATTAGAAAAATAAAAAGGGAGATAACACTAAAAATGTCATCTCCCGGGCTTTTGTCCCTCCGTGTAGCATATAAATGCCGTTTTCTCTCGGACCAGACCTGCTTAATACAGCGGAACCCTAGAAAACTGTTTGTATATAATTTAGGTTTAGTATAACACGCTCTTTTTAATATCGTCAAGACCTGAAGTCAAACATTTTAGGTTATGCAGAGCTGAATAATTTACTAAGCTCCTCCCGTGTCTCAAAACGAAGAATTTTTCAGTCTGGTCTGTCGCAAAATAACTACACCATAATTAAATAAAAGCTTGTTCTACTCTATGTGCGTCTTTATAAAAAGATAGATGGGGCAGAGGTTAAACAGATTCTAAAAAATATTTTTTAATGAGTACAACTGTGCTATGGGATTATCAATTCCCAATGCTCGATTGCACCGATACCCTGCTTTTTGGCACACAGCTTGCATGTAGTAATGTTAAGACAGTAAGACCGTGAGGAGGTTATGCTGGTATGAAAGAGATGGTTTTATCAGACTTGTACCTTAAGAAATTAAGTCTTAACTTATTGGTGGATAAGGATTTTCCCCGCTTGAAGGGTGCGTGCACTTTGGCTGAGGCTACCCTGTTCTTTCACCATGCCAGCAATTCAACAATTGCTGTAGAAGATGAGCAAGATCGCCTGCTGGGTGTTTTGAAGGCGAGTGACATTTCCAAGGCCATCTTTGCTAAGTATGCTGAAAACACTTTTCTCAAGGAACTTGTCCGAGAACCTCAGTTAGTTCTCACTGAAGTACAAGCCCCACAATACACACTCGGCTGGATGCTCGAGGAAGGTATCCGGGAAGTGATGATAGTAAATAATCAAAACAAATTTACCGGCGCAATTGTGATTAATGATGTCGTGAATACGGCCTGGAATAAAGTCGCTGAACTCTCCGAAATATCTGGACGGATTCTGGAATCTGTCTATAATGGCGTAGTAGTCATTAATGCCCAAGGGCAGATCATCTTCTTTAATCCTACGGCTGAACAAATCTTCAACCGTCAGAGTAGCGAAGTGCTAGGCAAACATATTATTGAGTTGATACCTGATGCAGAACTTTTCAAGGTAGCCCAAACCGGGCAGCCCCAGCTAGCCTGCCGAACTATGATTGGTAACAGGTTAGTGCTTACTAACCGTACCCCGGTTATCTTGAACGGCCACCTGCTGGGTGCTGTTGCAGTCTTTCAGGATATTACTGATTTCGAAGTGGTTTCACAGGAGCTCAATGATACCAAAAAAC
>CAZKEO010000012.1:10688-12794 GCA_964551785.1 uncultured Eubacteriales bacterium
CGAAGAAAAGAATTGATAACCAATATTTTCTTGAATTCGTAGGCGCAACTGCGGCTGATGTACTCCGTAAAAATCACCATGAAATAACTCCCCATTCCCAACTACCCGAAACCGTCCGTACCGGACAGGTTCAGGTGGGAGAACATTGGAAAGTTAATGGACATGAATTTTACATCATGAGATTCCCGATCATGGAGCGTGGTAAAATCATCGGAGCAATTGGCAAAACTATTTTCAAAGATATCGGTTTAGCAAGAGTTTTCGCCAAGAAATTAACCCAATTGGAAAATGACCTTGATTTCTATAAGGAAGAATTATTGAAGGTCCATAGTCCTGAGTATTCCTTGGAAAATATTATTGGTAATAGCGAAAAAACCAAAGCCACTAAGGTGCTAGCCCAAAGGGCTGCCAAAACATCTTCTACCGTGCTTATAACCGGAGAAAGCGGAACTGGCAAAGAAGTTTTTGCTCACGCCATTCATAATGCTAGTCAAAAACAACGAGGTCCTTTTATCAAAGTAAACTGTGCGGCCATCCCCGAACATTTATTAGAATCAGAACTGTTTGGCTATGCAGACGGAGCTTTTACAGGTGCCCGGAAAGGTGGCAAGCCTGGTAAGTTTGAACTGGCCAATCAAGGTACTATTTTTCTAGATGAAATCGGCGATATGAGCCTTGGGATGCAGGCCAAATTACTTCGGGTTGTACAAGAGCGCGAAATTGAGCGAGTTGGTGGTACTCAGCCTATTCAGGTTTCCGTGAGGGTAATTGCCGCAACTAACCGGGATTTGCGGAAGATGGTGGAAGAAAATATTTTCAGGTCTGACCTTTATTACCGTTTAAATGTCGTACCCTTAGAGCTTCCCCCACTGCGAGAACGCTTAGATGACCTGGAGCCACTGACCCACTATCTCATTAACCGTCTGAAATACTCGCTAGGCAGTTTTGTGGAAAGTGTTTCTGCTGATGCCCTGCAGTTATTAAAACAATACGCATGGCCAGGTAATATCCGTGAGCTGCAAAACGTTATGGAGCGTGCTATGAATATTTCCGATGATCATTTAATCCTCCCCGAACATTTGCCTGCCCATTTTAGAAGGATGGGCGGTGACCATCAGGCCAAGGGGCAGAAATACTTGGAGCAGGCTTTAGAAGAAGCAGAAAAGGAAATTATTTATAATACGCTGCGCCTAACTAACGGCAATAAGGTGCTAACTGCTCAGACCCTGGGGATTCATCGGTCGGTTTTGTACAAAAAGCTGGCTAAGTATAAGTTGTCAGCGAAGCATCTATTTTAAGCGCTGTGTATGATTTGACCGTCCAATTTTTGATTTGGGGTCATTGTTTGGGCATGTCTTTGCCGGTCGGGTACCTGTTCCGGTCCGAAGTCTTTCACTCCGTGAGAAGCTTCTAAACCGGAACAGGTACCCGACCTAAGCGTAATTCATGTATGCTTAAAAAGACCGTAGAGGAAAATTGGCGGGCTTCATCATACTGTCTTAGCTCGGTGTGTACTACTAGTATTCGCCTGTCGCTAGCTGCCCTTCTCAAAGGTAGCCATCTTCTTGCCCATGGCACAGCAGTAAATCAATTTGGCCGGAGCAGGAACCGAGCAGAAGTTACAGCAAATAAAGAGCGGTCCAGAGTATCACCTTGGTGCGCCAACACCGGTGCTAACTCTGAACCGCTCTTTTTTCCCACTACCCATGCAGCGATTGTAGCAAGTTGGTGGTCGACCAGGTGACCAATTAGGTTAGGCCTATCCAATTTTTCTTTGGAGGTCAACCTGGAAGCCCCCATCTGTCCGACTCAGGGCTGGTACCTGCTTCGGTTTAGGTGTGACTCAGTTTTGTACTGTGGCAATTCTTAGTGCAGTTGGTCAATAAACTTAGAATTGCCTAGGGCAAAACTGGTCAACACCGGACCGAACAGGTACCAGCCCGGCAGAGCCAGGCCCGAACTTGACCCCAAATGCAAGAACGGGTAAGCCTAGCTTAAGCATCAGCCATTAATTTCTTGAACTCTGCATTCATAATTGGGAGAGCTTCGAAAATATCAGCTACGATACCAAAGTCAGCAACCTTAAAGATTTCTGCCTCAGGATCT
>CAZKEO010000013.1:0-12782 GCA_964551785.1 uncultured Eubacteriales bacterium
GTCCGTGACCACCGCCAGGGCGATTGGCGTCCATGCCAATCGGGGCAATTTTATTTGACACCTTTGCTAAGAAATGAACAATGCTCCACTAATCGCGCCTCCACCGGAACAGGTGCCAGACCTAGGCCTTATTGTAGCGTGCTTTAATATCCCACATCAGAAAATTAGCCAGGGCTATCCTTGCGCAAAACCAACAATCGTCAGGTAACAATTTGGCACCACTGTGCCACTAGGAATGCAGTACAAGAGTTTGGCCGGAGCAGGAAAAGAGCAGATGATATGGTAGGAAGTAGGGTATCAGTGCCTGAAAGGTAACCACGCCACCCGGGCGCACTTAAAAAGCCCCACGGCGGTTACCGTGGAGCTTATTTTAGGTTAAACGTTTAAGAACCTGTAAATTAGGATAAAAGCTTCTGCCCTGTTAATACCTTTGGTTGCTTGCAGATAGCCCTGATCACCTTGTATGATATTCAAACCATAGGCGAGAGCTAGGTAGCCATAATAATCGGCCTTAATTTGCTTGGCATCCTTAAAGGGAAGTTTATAAATTCCTTTATTGATTTCAGCTACTTTATCATAATTAAGTGCCCTGATGATAAATTTGATGGCCTGCTGTTTAGTGATAATTGAGTTTGGTAATCTTTCACCGTCTTTGACAATGCCTGCTTCCATCAACTGGTTGTAAAGCTTATCGTCGGCTTTACTACCCTCAGACCAATCATATTCAAAATATGGATCAATCGACTTTTCTAAAAGATATAAGAACTCTTTTTGGGTTGCACTTTGATTTGGTTTTAATTGACTGCCAGGTAATGCTATACCGTATTCGGTCAGGACTTTAATCTTGCTTTCGGCAAAATTACCACGCAGGTCATTATACTGGCTATTACCCATTTTTACATAAGGTTTACCATTCTCATTCAATAGCTTTCCTGTGAAAGCATCAAGGTTAACAGGTTTGCCAGGTTTAATGGCATAAACCAGCTTAATGTCCCGTTTGACGTTATTATTAGGTACAGGCAATATTTTTTCAGTTTGCTCTGCGGCAATTTGTGAAATATATTGGGGCTGAATCCCGATACTGTTAAATAAAATGGTTTGGGCTTGTGTCGAGCTAATTATCTTATCAGTTGCTGGTAGCTGTTTTTGGTACCAAGTATAGTTATAGTTAATCACTTTACCGGAAGTATTATCAACTGTAATCCGAAAACCATTGTCTGGAAAATAGGCTCCATTGGTAATTCTAGTGAAGTCAAAATACGATTCCCGTGGCAATTCCTTAGCTGCTAACGGTCTAACAATCTGCCGATTCCAATTGGTCCGCTCTACTTCTTTAACCTTCTCAGGCTGCATTGCTTTAATAAAATCCTCGGCAATTGTTAAGGCCTGCTCCTCACTATACTTAACCTTGCTATTGACATCATAGGGCAGGGAGCGATAAAAACTCAGAATAGCTCCAGTTTTGGCATCTAGGGAAACACTCACTGCATAAGTCAAACTACTACTATCCTGAGGTTGGGTGGCGAAGTCAGTACTCCAAATATAATCCTCGGGGCTTTGCCAATTTTTGAAGAGATTAACATAGGTTACTTTGTAACCAGCATCTAACTCCAGCGCCTTTCTGGCTATTTCTTCTGCCTTGTTCTGATCTAGCAAGTTGGCCGCATTTTTAACCGCGTCTTGCTCCTGCGGAGTCAAGGATTGGGGCTTGATGTCAGCAGCATTACGCTGGCCCTCATCACCCATGCCCTTCTCCATCGGATAGCCGTAGTAACCTTCTGCGACTACAATCTCCCCTGTCTTAGCATCAAGGTAACGGTTATTGTAGACGTTAGTATAAACTAGGTAAGGTTTGGTTTCTGCTTGGTCAAAAGTACGCTTATAAATTAACTTTAAACCCAGCTTCTCACTAAACTGCTTTTGCGCCTGGGCCAGTTCCAAAAGGTTCTTAGTATCTGGGAAGACAAGTCCTTCATGCCAGTTAAGATTAAAGTTCTGAATCTCACCGGTAGTTTTGTCAACCGATACGTTAACCCCATTTTCAGGATAGGGAATGCCATTCTCCACCCGAATGTAGTTTAACCAATAACCTCCGCCATTCAGGTCGACCGGGAGGTCATTTTCTTGGTGCTTTATTTTTCCTACAATCGCTGGATTAACCTTCTGTATAAAGTTGTTGGCAAGCTTAATGGCATCACTCTTACTGATGGCTGGGAGCTTTTTCTGGTTTCTAGGGTTAAAAGGCTTATAGGCGTAGTAGTTTAGAACCTTGCCAGTAGTGTCAATAGAAACATTAATAGTGCCCTGTCTGTTCTTGCTATCCGTCCAGATTAACTCAAAGATGGTCCTTTCACTTTGTTTGTTAATGTTGTAGGTAAAGTTGTCATAAGCACTAGAAATGGAGAATAACGCTTTGGTGTTCGTGATGGCTTTTTCGAGGTCCTTGTCATAGGCAGCAAAAGCCTGTAAGGGTGCTATCACTGTCAATAACAGTGATAAGATGAGGCATTAGGCAAGCGATTTTTTCATTGAAACCAATCCTCCTGTTTATTTCTCTTAATGCTTAGACGTGTACCGTTTAAAAAAGTTCCATTTAAAAGCCAAAAATTCTTCCAGATATTAACCCATATTAATCCTTACCGATGCTTTGTATCCATTGCTCACTAGTTAATACCTTGCTGAACATCATAGCTTGAGTGACTAATACCGATCGCTGTAGGTCCTGTGCACTGATTGATCCGGCATTATTAGCTATTGCTAGCGTTCCCGTGGCATCTGACAAAAACTCTACGGCAAAACCGAGATGAAAGGCTTGTCTAGCTGTGGTATCACAACACATTTGGGACATATAACCACAGATTACTACTGTATCAAGCTCTGCGTTTCGTAAAATTAACTCCAAATTTGTCCTGGTAAAGCTACCAGGGAGACTTTTCTCAATTAGTTCGTTATATGGTTTTTGGGATATCTCTGGATGCAACTCCCATTCTACGCTACCCTTTCTGAAGGTCGTAGCATCTTGCTGGCTTGAGGTATGTTGAATAACTATAATTGGGATGTTGTTAGTATGAGCTGCATCCATAACTCTGATAAGATTGCTAAAACTACCTGCGGGATACGATATTGGGAGTTTTCCAGTGAAATACTCGTTTTGTGGATCTATCACTAATAAGGCTCTTTTCAAAAGTTTCCCCTCCTCAAATTTAGTTTGTTCACCCTAATACTATTTGTTATACTGATTATAACAAATAGTACAATTGACGCGCGTAAGTATTCTGCTAAAAGCACTTGGCTTTTGAAAGGATTTTAGTAAAATGATAGACAAAACAGATTTCGAAATCATGATGTTGCTCAGAGATAATGCCAGGATGCAATTAAACGAATTAGGAGACAGGGTGCATTTGACTGGGCAAGCAGTCTCCAACAGAATCAAAAAACTAGAAGCACTAGGAATTATTAAAAGTTATTCTGTAATCTTAGATGAAAAAAGCAAAGTAACTTTTAAAATACACAAAGGGTCTGAACCCGTGCCACGCATCGGTTCAGACCCTTTATCTATTTTTGCCATGCCAGGCCTATTAAAAAATTTTGGCGGTTTTTTTAGCTACTTCTATAGATTGTTGCACGGATTTTTCTAGCTCTTCACCCTGCAAAACACCTGTTAGTTCTGTAGTTATCGTTGTGAAATCGGTAATGCCCATGAAGCCCATAATGGTCCGTAAGTAACGGTCACCCATTTCATAATCACTTGCTGGTGGCTCAGAATACTTACCACCCCTGGCAACTATGTGCACCGCTTTTTTGCCTTGATCTTTCAGCAATCCTACTGGACCTTGGGCGGTATATTGGAAGGTTACCCCCACCATCGTAACATAGTCAAAATATGCTTTCAAGATAGCGGGAATTCCTAGATTCCACAATGGCGCAGCAATAATATATTTGTCTGCCCCAGCGAATTGCTTAGCATGTTTTAACATTACTGTTTCCTTACCGCTAAAAATATCTGCTAACATTTGCTCATCTAGAAATTTCAGATCCTCTTGATATAAATCTAAAGTAATAATTTCATCCTGTGGGTGAGCTTCCTGATAAGCCTCGATAAAACCAGCGGCCATCCGTAAAGTAAAAGAGTCTGGAGTCTTTTTGGGGTTTGCTTTAATATATAGCACCTTACTCATGAGACGCACTCCTTTTTACAGTTAATATTACCAAGCGACTCTCTTATTGTAACCTTCGTAAAATTTTCTATTCGGCTTACCCTATTAATTTGACTGATAGTTAATTACCCTGTCCAAGACCTCGCTTAACTATATTTCGTTAGGTTATTAAGTCATCCCACCTACTATATAGCAGCTTAATGGCTTTTAATACCTCCGCATATTCCTGGTATTTCTCCGAGGGTGTTGTTTCGTCAAAACTACCTTCCATCGCTTTAATTTGCTCTTCTAGGCTGATAATCTGCGCTTCGATCTCTTGTCTTTCCTTATCAGCCCTTGGGCCTTTAGAGCCAGCTTTTTGAGCATTCCCTTGCTTACTAATGCTATTTTTTGCAGGGCTAGTAGCCTTTTCGCCCTTCGCAAAGCTAGCCGCCTTTTCGTCTGGGGCTTGTTCGCCAACCCCAGCTTTAAGCTGCTTGTAAAAATCGTAATTTCCCTCGAAAGTATTGATTTTCCCATGTTCAATTTCCAGGATTTTTCCCACACAATGAGTTAAATAATAGCGATCATGGGTAACTGCGATGATCGTCCCCTTAAACTCCTGCAAGGCTGCTTCGACAGCATCTCTAGCTGGGACATCCAGATGATTGGTAGGTTCATCTAGGATTAAACAGTCCGCGTCTTCCAGCATCACACATGCCAAATACAGCCTCACGCGCTCTCCCCCACTTAAGACCTCGATACTTTTATTGAGCTCATCACCATAGAATTGAAACCTCGCCAAATGCTCCCGGGCAGCTCTCTCAGGGATATCTTGGCGGGATAAAATTAGTTGGAGCAAGGAGAGCTTTTCATTCTCGAAAAGTACTTCCTGGCCCATATAAGCATATTTAACCCATTCACCCAGCCTTAGGAAACCTTGATAATGCTCGTCATTTCCCAATAGCAAATTAATCAGGGTGGTTTTGCCGCAGCCATTTGGGCCAATGATAGCGACTCTCTCGCCACCTCTGATATGGAAGCTAGCACCTGAGAACAAAGTTACCTCTCCAAAGTTTTTTTGCAGTTTATCAGCCCACGCGATATCCTTGCTAACATGCCTAAGCTTTTTAAATTTGAGCTTTGGCCCTGCTGTGCTATAGAGATGCTCCTGCTTTTTGACTTGAGTAATGGTTGAATTCAGCTCTTCCTTAAACCGGCTCATCCTTTTTTCCCTGCTTTTTGAGGCCTTAACCTGACCCCTTCCTTTCAGTCCTTGCACAATTTGCTGAGCATTTCTAATTGTCCATCGTAAGCGCTTTTGCTGATTCGAAACAGCTTTGCTAAGCTGTTGTTTATGCTGAAGAAAGTTGGAATAGTTACCGCTTCTCACACTAAGGCTACCCTGTTCCAGCTCTGCTACTCTGGTAGCAATTTTATCAAGAAAATATCTATCATGTGATACGAAGAGGATGCCCCCTCGAAATCTTTTCAGAAATCTTTCAAACCATTCCGTTGCCTGCAAATCCAGATGGTTGGTAGGTTCATCGAGGATGAGCAAATCCGGCTCCTCTAGGAGCATCCTAGCGACTACCACCCGCATTTTTTCGCCCCCACTTAGCTTGACTAGGGGAGTGCTTAAGGTTTCTTGGCGCAGTCCTAGCCCCACTAAAATCTTGCTGATTTTAGTTTCAATTGTATAGCCGTCCATGGCTTCGTAGGTTTGTAGCAGTCTGGAATATTCCTTGGTTAACTTGCTTTCGAGTCCGGTGCTAACTGCACTGCTATGGGTAGCCATTTGCTGTTCCAATGCTCTCAGTTTTTGCTCCACCCTAAATACTTGTTCATAATGCAGGGCAGTGTCTTTTTCAAGGCCATCGACTTCCATTAAATCTTGACTGAGATAGCCTACTTTAACACTCCTGGCAATATTGACACTGCCCCCATCACTGGTTTCCAGTCCCATGGCGATTTTTAGCAAAGTGGTTTTACCTGCGCCATTTGGGCCTACCAGGGCTAAGCGCTCTCCTCGTTCCACTCTTAGACTGACTCCCTTTAAGACTGCTTGATTGCGATACTCTTTAGTTATGTTATTAAGTACTAATAAGCTCATTTTCGTTCCTCTCGCAAATGGGTTTGGATAAACAGAGAAATTTCCTCCATTGCTTGCTGAGCCTCTGGAAAGAGGGGTGCACAAACAGGATAACAATGAAACAGGCCTTCCCCAACCTTTAAGGTGACAACTACACCTGCTACTTGGGCCTTTTCAGCAAATCTAGTAGCATCATCTCGCAGGAGTTCATCACCACCAGCATAGATCAGCAAAGGTGGAAGTCCCTGCAGGTCCCCATAAAGCGGCGAGATCCAGGGCAAGCCGGGGTCATTATCTGCCGCGTAATATTTACTAAAGACCAGCCACGACTCCGCCCAGGTAAGGGAATCTACCTCGCGATTGGATTGGAGTGATTCACCAGTATTTTTTAAATCCGTCCAGGGAGACAAGGCAACTGCTCCTGCTGGCAGGGGAATCTCTTGGTCCCGCAGGGCCAGCAAGGTGGCCAGACAGAGTCCTCCACCTGCAGAATCTCCTATAAATACAATATTCGTAGGAGCTACACCCTCCTTCAATAAGAAGCGATATGCAGCTATCGCATCCTCGAGTGCCGCTGGAAAGGGATGCTCTGGAGCTAGGCGATAATCAAATACCAAGGCCCCGATACCACTATTTTTAACAAACTTCGCCACAATCGGACGGTGGGCTTGACTGGAACCTATCACATATCCCCCGCCGTGAAAATAAAGAATGACCTTATCCTTTTTCCCCTTGCTAGGCCATAGCCACTCAGCTGATAAGTGCTCTATGGTAAGTGGTGATATTTTAATGTCGGACGGTAATTTGCCGAAAAAATTTGCTCCCTGTTCAGTTTCCCGACGCAGTTGCGGGATTGAAGTATTCCAATCGATTGTATTCGTCCTTTTTAATTGAAAACGTAATAGATGACGGTATTTCAGCAAGAAGATAAACCACCGGCTCCGCAGACTGGACATTTTACATCCTCCTAAATAAACAATTGACTATCTACCAACCTCGCTGTTCTAAGTCATTTCCATAAACAACATCGCTTATTGTTTGTTATCTTGCTAAACAATATTATAACATGTTTATATCTGCACTGCAATACTTACAGGCTAACATAAGCACTCCTAATTTGAGAAATAATACCTGTTAGGATGGTTTCCCTAAAACCAACCACTAACCGCATTATATGCAAAGAGGTGTCAAGGAATTGGAACTCTTTAAATCGCTTTCGGACATGCTCAAATTTCAAACTAACAGTGTCCTTCCAGCAACACAAACTGTTTTTAGGGCGTTGGTCGATGCAATCATTCCAACTTCCCAGGAACTCGAGGAACAACAAGCGTCTCTACAGTCACTAGGAGCCTTACATGTCAACACGGCTGATTATCTCAGCTGGTCACTCAATCATAACCTTGCTCTAATACTCTTTAACATGAAGCTAAAGCTCAATTTAGCTAATGCCACTGCAGCAATGCTCAATATCGCTGCCCAACAATTAATAGAGACTGGAAAGTATACCAAACCTTTAGACGTTTCATTATTGAGTGAGCATTGTAGCTTTGCAGCTTTAGAATCGTCTGATCGACTGCGGGTCATCAGGCTTTTGGAACAACAAAAAGTCGCCCCAAGCAAACTACCGGTTCCTTTTCACAATAACCCTGATTTTGTCCTCGCGATCACGGGTGTCCTAACTTTGTTAGTAATCAGTGGTTACTATACCGAATGGTCCGGTTATGGCTCCACTAGTACCCAAGCTCCTGAGCAACGCGTCTTAGAGCATTTTCCAACAGGTTGGAAGCAAGTAGGGTATCCCGGTCCGTCCCTAGGTTACCATGCTTTTCGAGGTTATCTGCTTGAACAATTTACGAAATGAGAGGTTTCAGATGAGTAATCATGCCGATGTTATCATCATTGGAGCAGGCGGAGGAGGTTCTGTTGTCGCTAAAGAGCTTGGTGAAAAGGGCCTCAAAGTAGTTCTCCTGGAAGCTGGTCCTTGGTATGGGCATAAAAAATGGCCTCACCCCAATAGTGGAGCAGGGGCCAGCAGTGCTAACGACCCTGAGGATTTAAGCCAGGAATTATTAGCTGACTCTTTTACAGCTTATGAAGATGAAATGAATGATACTATCTCAGGAAAATTACGTTGGGGCCCGGCAGATCGGAGTAGGCCTCCGTGGGCCCGCAGCATTGCCCAGGAAGGTTTTGGGTGGCAGGTTTCCGGAGTAGGGGGAACTACCTTGCACTACTTTGGCAATTCACCTCGGGCCTTCCCATTAGCAGTAGACAATCATTGGCCCATTTCCTATCGTGAGCTAATTCCCTACTATGAACAGGTCGAAGCAACACTTCCCGTTCACCCTGCCCCCATGACGCAAAAGGAAGAGCTCTTTTTTTTTGGTGCCAAAAAAGCTGGCTGGTCACTCTTAAAAACCCTTAATGTAACGAGTCCGGGCTTTCGTCCTCAACCTAATGCAATTTTAGCTCCTGATTCAAACATTAACAAACCAAGCTTTAATTTTGATGGCCATAATGAAGGCTGTACGCTGTGTGGACATTGTATTAATGGGTGTCACATCGGTCCAACTGTTGACAAAACAGCAAAGCGTTCCACCCTGGTTAGTTATATTCCACTTGCCCTAAAAACTAGAGCTGTTGAGGTCAGGCCCAACGCTTTTGTAATTAAAATTTTGACGGCAAACAGCAAAACCGGTTTACGGGCTGCCGGAGTCCGATTCCGTAACACCTGGAGCGGAGAAATTGGTGAACTCTGGGCAAAAGTGATTGTCCTAGCTGGAGGTAGCATCGAGACACCAAGGCTGTGGTTAAATTCAGATTTGCCCCAGAATCCTTGGGTGGGTAGAGGCCTAACCAACCATTGGTTTGACTGTGTCTCTGGTATTTTTGATGAAAAAGTCCTGCTGAGGATATTAGGACTTTCTAACATCAAACCTTATGTCGGACAAAACTCAGCAGCTCGCTTTGATTACCCAGGACTAGGAGTAATCCAGGGAGTGGGCTTGAGCCCCGGACTATCTGCTTCCCTGCTCTATACTTTAAGTAGCAAAGGGTACAATTTTTTAAATAAACCAGATTTGACGGCACCATGGGATATGGAAGGTAGAGTTATCGGTCAGCAGTTGAAGGCTGTGATGCAGGACTACCCCCGCACGTTAAGTGTTTTAATATTTACCGATGACGAAGTCAATCAACAAAACGGCATTACCCTTCATCCAACTTTGCGAGATGAACACGGCAGGATACCGCTGATTAAGTATCAACCTGGTAAAAAAGATAGCCAAAAAAGAGCTAAGTTAGCAGTGATAGCTGCCGAAATCCTCAAGCATGCAGGTGCTAAAACAATTATCCGCGCTAATTGTATCCCTGGCTTTTTTGCTCATGTCGAGAGCACGATGCGGATGGGGTACGTTACAGATCAAGCCGGTGAAGCTTTGCAAGTTGAGAGGTTATATATAGCAGATAACAGTATTCACTTTAATAGCTTGGGAGGCCCTAATCCTACGCTGACAACCCAGGCTCTAGCAACCCGTACCGCCGAAAAAATTGCAATCAAGTATTTCACTTAAGGTTATTAAAAATTACTAAAATACAAAACTCAGGTAACCTCTGTAGCCCACTAACCTAAGCTAATATTACCCTCCTGTAATTTGGCTAGCACTTCGGCAAAACCAGTGTAAGGCACTACCGAAATACCATTATCCTGACAGTATTTGAGCAACTTACCTTTCGCAAAGACTAAGTCGCTTTGTCTGGCCGGGCAAGTGTCGGAGATGCCATCCCCAATATAAACGCATTGTGCTCCTGGTGGTGTTAATTGTTTCAACAGGTTACTTTTACAGGTCCCACACTTTCCACAGTCCGGGTTGTGGTGGGGACAGCTAATCTGAAACCCATCATTGTAGGCCAGGTGATTGGCGAAGAAAGGCACGTTCACACCCTGTTTTTGGAAGAGGTACTCAATGTTAAAATCATAGCCATCACTGAGGACATAGATAGGATAGCCTTGGTGCCGACAGTAGTTCAGAAAAGCTTCAAAACCCTCGTCCAGCTCGATGGTGTCTAAGAGCTGCCGCAAGTCCTCCCAGCTGGCGTGGCAGAGTTCAAAAGTCCGCTGAGCACATTCAACAGTTGAAATTTTCCTTTGCTCCCAGAGTTCATTCAGGACTTGCCACCCCTCGTCAGCAAAGGCCTCTACCATCGCTTCACAGGTATCCTGTTTCGTAATCGTCCCGTCGAAATCGAGCAAGAATATTTTCTTCACCTTTTAGTGCCTCCCTTTACCCCTTTTCCCCTAGCTCGCTACCTAAGAGGGCTGCTGTTTCAATCTTCTCCCCTTTTAAAAAAGCGCTTCGCACGCCTGGTGGTCTTTGTTACTGTCCAGGTTTAATTTGCCGTCCAATTTTTATTTGGGGTCTTTGTTTAAGCATGGCTTGTCCGGTCGAGTACCTGTTGCCGGTCCGGGGCTGATAGTTTATGCCGCGCAGCTCTAAGTTTGCTAGTCTAATAAACATCATCCAACCCTGTCGACGCGGCGTCCTGCCGCCGACAGGGCGTGCAAACATCGTGTTTGCACGGGATGAGTCTATTGCCCAGCTACACTAAGAGCTACAGCGGCCTTAAACTAAATCGCACCTAAACCGGAACAGGTACCCTCCCTGGTATAATTCAGGCATACATTACTAGACCTCATGGGAAAATTGGACTGGGCTACATAAGACTGTCTCAGCCATACATCTACAAGTCATTCCCTTTGTCGCTAACTTGGATATGCTTTGCTCAAAACTAGCATTGTCTGGGTAAGAATTTGCTGCCAAGCAGCCTATGAGGTACGAAGGGTGACGTGGTTACCGGTAAGGCACTTAACGGAGGTTCCGTACCCTAATCACTGCGAGTTTTCCGTAGCGTAGGCCACTGTGCCATAGGGAATGCAGTACGAGAGTTTGGCCGTAGCAGGAAACGAGCAGATGATTAGGTAGGAATTGCAGTGTTCGTGCCTGGAAGGTAACCACGCCACCCGGAGTAGACCCCATGCAGGATTTATACTCCCAAATTTATCCACAGACCAAAACGGGATATAAGTTCTTAGGCGTTAGCAGTCCGATACATCATACGCTGGAATGCTGTAAAGCCAGTCCAACTCCCCAAATAATAATTACAAATTAACAAATAAGATGGATGTAGTTACTAGCTTATGCTCACAATAATCAACATAGGGCTTCGAGGTTTGCTAAAAAAATAAAACTGCCGATAATAATAAGTTAAAAACAAGACCAATACTCCAGAGTACAACTTGTTGAAAAGCAGATAAATTAACCAACGCTGTTTTATTTTTAAAGTATCCTCCACACATCCATAAGTCTATTTGTAGAAGGGAGCTGGCAATTACCTATGAATTACTTGCAAATGGTTGGCTTGGGAGCATTGTTGGGATTATTACTAGCTACTTGGCATTTTTTTTCTTTGCGCAAACTGGTGTTATCCTCCTTTAATCATCCCACTTGGGGTACTCTGTTATTATTAGTCCCAAGCTTATTAAGATTTGCCATCATGGCTGTTTCAGTGTTCCTAGCTATTAAGTGGGGAGGCTACCCGATAAGCGTAGGAATTCTCTTAGGAGTGACTATCTATCATTTCATTTGGATAGTCTATAATTTATTTTTCAAAAAAATATCAAACTAACCATTATTTAGCTACCTTAAAGCTACATAATTTATTGCCTCAAAACATTAATTAAAGAATCGCTACAAAAAAATAACGGAGATTTGAATAAAGTCAAAGCAGATCTCAATAAACATTTTGCCGAAAAACAAGTTTTACGAGAAGCCCGATTAGCCAAGAAAGCTAAAGAAAAAGGAATCAGTACTGAAGAATTAAAGGCACAAATTGCTAATAAACGTCTGGAAAGGCTTGAAAGTAAAGCGAAAGAGCGCGGAATAACTACTACTGAATTAAAAGCAAAAATGATGGCGAGACACCGCCAAATGAGGGAAACAATGGCTAAGGACGTTGGATTAAGCGTGGAACAGCTTAACCAGATAATGCCTGCCCATCCTATAGGAAAATAAATAAGTAAGTAACAAATAAGGACTGTAACGAAACACATAGCCCGCAAAAATCTCCTAAAACCATTGGTTTTAGGAGATTTTTTGTTAAAAAAGGTGCGAAAAATACATTCACACAAAATCATCTACACTCCAGAGATTTATTGATCCTTTTTCCTGCCCCGAGGACTCCTCGCGTCAATGTAATTTTGCAGCCATATCTTGCTACTAATCCAGAGACTCCCCTCTTTGACAGCCTTCAGTTTCCCCTCTTGGGCTAGTCTCCGTAAATAACTGGCCTCGTATGGCGTGCCTTCTGCCAGAGTGCTAAGGGGGACAAGGTTGTTCTCTCCTGATAGTTTTGGTAGCATTAATTTATTAAGATTGTCCCTGACCGCCCGTGCAAGTAACTCTGTCAACATTGTATAATCCGGTTGTTTAACCTGGGCTTTTTCCAAAGCTCGCAGGTACTTAGGCCTCTGTGTTTTTAGAATAATGGCCGGTGGG
>CAZKEO010000014.1:0-12551 GCA_964551785.1 uncultured Eubacteriales bacterium
AATAGTGCAAATCATCCCTTTCCGAATTAGCCCGAACATGTTCTAATACATCAAATTTCCCCTGCTTGAAAAGAAAATCTTCCAATTCTACAGAATGATCAAAGTGATCTTCAATCGCCCGTTTGCCTCGACCGGTCACGATAATAATATCGGTAATCCCCGAGGCTACCGCTTCCTCTACGACATATTGAATGGTGGGCTTGTCCACCAAAGGGAGCATCTCCTTCGGCTGAGCCTTGGTAGCCGGCAAAAATCTGGTCCCTAACCCGGCAGCAGGAATGATTGCTTTCCGAACCTTCATAATTGATTACCTCTTTTCTTGTCAATCCAGATCTATCTTTTAAAGCAATACAATCTCATCTTGTAATGCAATACATTCTTATCTTGTAAAGCAACACTTTTATTGTATCATAAATTCCACTTGAGGTAGAGCCTAAATTAGCTGCTATTCTATAATTCGGCTGTGCAAATCATCATACATACTACCAGTCACCATCACTGTTGCTGAGCTTCGGGCTGTTAGATTGCCCTCATCTCCCGCACCTTCCGCCACGACAGTTATGAGATAGCGTCCATCCGGGGTAGCAGGTGGGATATAATGTTTGCGGAGTTGCTCCGGCGACTTGGCATTAGCCGGTAACCTCCAAGTGTTGGCCGCTACTACAGGTGAACCCAGCTGATTGTCCGGCTCCAAGCTTATTGACTCTCCAGTGGGTAAAACCACCTTAACTCTCGTTGCCCCAGGACAGACCCGAGTATGGGTATCTGTGTAGTACACAGTTCGTCCCTTGACGATCTTAGAATGGGTCTCTGTCCAACTATAGGGACTAGTACTTGTCTGGGCAATTATCTCAAAACCATAGCCTGCCTTAGTGCTAGTCGGATTGGTAGCCACTGTCAGGCTTAAGCGGCCAGTCGTGTTCTCAACATCCCTAGTTCGGACCGTGATGGCGCGGGAGGCTGTATTATTGGTGAAATCATTCTCTACCGGTTGGGTCCGGCTAGGATTTACAATAGCTTTTAAGGTAGCCTGTCCCCCTGTAGCCGGCGCTGTCCATGCAAAAGATACTGGCACAGTGCTTTCCGGCTGGAGCGTAACTTGCTGGGAAGGAATCAGTTTCGGGTTATTATTGAGCAGAAACTGGACAGTCGTGGTGAGCTCTACTTTTGACTTATTCAGTACAGTCAAGCTAGCCTGCAGTGTATCACCAGTATAGACAGGATCAGTGGTGCGGAGATTATCAACCTGGAGGTCAACACCATTAAAAAAGCTAAGAGCTTTGGTATCATTTTCTTTGGTATAGTTATATTTTGACCCTCCCGCAGGAGTAACTATCTGAGCGGTGACAGTTACCTTCCCAGCTGGAGCTACCCAACCTTTAAGTTGATTACTGGCCGAACTATTAGCTGGAACTTTAGCAAAACTGACGTCTCGGCTAAAACCGGTACGGTTGTCTTGCACCCTGACCGTAAGATCCCGTGGGGTATCACCATAATTGTGGACGGTTAGGTTCAAGTTAACTTGTTCGCCCGCTTCAGGTACTAGCTTGTCCGCTTGAAAAGCAGTTAATCCCACATCACTTCCCGTGAGCTTAAAGGCCACTAAGCAACCGCTGCCATCAGGTTTGACGCCACCTCCCAGCAAGTAGCCGTTGGCAATGCTAAATTCGGTAGTAATGCCATCTGGACGAATATCACCTTTACTACCATCAGAGCCACTACCTGAAAGCCAACCAGTAGCAGAGAGAGTTTTACCACCGTCAGTTGTAAACCAGCCTTTGGGCCTACCGGTCGTCAGATCAAAACCATGGATACGACCAGTACTAGTACCCACCAAAACTAGATTGCCGGCACTCCAGACCACCGGACTAGTAGTGATTTCACCACTGATCCCGCTAGTAGCCCAAAGCTTTTTGCCAGTATTCTGGTCCCAGGCAGTCAGAATACCATTCCCCTTGGCGCCCGCTTTGTCTGTGCGGCGGATGGGGAAAATGACTTTGCTCCCCGCAATAGCCGGGGAAAAGTTGACAAAGGTATCTGAGCCAGCATAGTCAGAATTAGACCATTTGAGGCTTTTAGTGCCAAAATCCAAGGCATACAAGTTGCCGGTCTTATCCGCTGCAAAGGCAAGGTTGCCGGAGACTGCGACTGAGCTGGGGATACCGTCTTTTGTGACGTATTCCCAGACAGGTTTTGTTTGGGTCAGATTATAAAAAATTACCTTACTAGGTTTGCTTTGGCCTGAATGATTAGTCGAAAATACGAAAACATTCTGGTTTACTTGACTTGGAGACGATGTAACATTACCCCCAGGGTTTAGGTCAATTTTGATAACATCATTTTCTTTAGGACTATTGAAGTTCTTAAAGATACTAACCACTTTCCCGTCACTAGAACCAACAATTACATTTATCTTTCCGTCTACATCCTTCATCACTAAAGGCGAGGAGACAACCCCATATTCGCCAGCTACCTGCCGCTTATGTAAGATTGTTCTTTTAACAACATCATAGGCATAGACAAAACCGTTTTTACTGCCAACATAGATAATGTTCTCATAAAATGATGGGTGACTACCAGTCGTAATAGTCTCGCCAGTATCAATTTCAAACAGCTTACTCTGCTTGCCATTTGAACCGTCTGCCAAGGGTAGTTCCCATAGCCAGCGAGCCGAGGCGTGATAGATTTTATCCCCAATCACAAGGGGCTGGGTGATTGACTGACTGACATTACTATTGACCCACACTTGTTCTGCTGGGGGTAAATAGGGATCAGTATTAATTCTTTGTCGGTCATACATTCTCCCGAATGTAATAGAGTCTAAGGCTACTGCCGGAGATGTCCAAGTCGAAATTAATATCAACAATGTAATAATCACTACATACTTACTACGGCTCAACGCTTTCACCTCTTAGTTTATCAAGGTTATAAAAACTCTCCTATCTGGTTCACTCCAAAGCACCTCGGCCCCAAATGCTTCATTAATGAATCTTACTGGTACCATGGTACGGTTATTTCTTAAAACCGCTATTGTATCCATTTGCACTTCCTGATTATCTATTTTAGCAGTGTTCTTACCAATCCAAAGCTGCACTGTTTTTCCTTTACGAGTAATATCTACCCGCCCCTGACCGTCAGTACTGTCCCAAGTCACAGTAGAATTAATTGCCTCTGTAATAAACCTGACTGGCGCAATCACCCGGTCATTTTCATCCTGAAAGGGGTCGACATCAGGGTATAACGTGCTTCCATTTACCTCTATGTAAATCTTATTTGGGTCATTCCCCTTTGCATGCGGGTTAAGCCAAGTGCCGGAACCTGGTTTTATATCAGGAGTATAGGTAATTACATCAGGTGGAGTATTTTTGAGATCCTGATGAATCCACCCATCTGAATCAACAGTTGCGGAAGATTCTTGAGCAAGCGAAGCCGTGCCAGTCGCCAGCAATAATCCCAACATTAACAACGCAATTATCTTTTTCATTCTTTAGCTCCCTTTCATATCTCCTCATTTTTTGCAGACTATTTTTGTCATTTCCACACCATTATACTCCCCGTGAGGTGTGAAATCTGTCGCTTTTTGGTATTAATTTACAAATTATTTTTCTTGAGGATAGTTTTCAACTTGCCAAAACGCAACATAAAAACGCCGTGAACCCCTAATTACTAAGGTTTTACGGCGCACTACTTTTTCCACATCTTCTCGAACAATTGCCAAATTCCACTGGCCGCCATGGTTGCTGGTGGCTGAAGCTTAACCTGAGGAAGTCCAACCCCTCGGAGCACACATTTTGCGTTAATATCTGTCCAATAGCGGACTTGCTCCTTCCCAACCATACTGGTAGCTATTGCCAGGGCTTTTTTCAGCTCAGTGCCCCGACTAGCATTATCATGCATATCAGTAGCAATAAAATGTACCAATTTGTTCTCTATCATCAACCTAGCTACCTGAGCTGCCGCCGAGCCAAACCTGCCAGTAATACTACCAGCAGTCACCTGCATCAAGACACCCCTTTGGACCAGTTCCAAAATTAGCTGTGGTCTGTGGGCGAGCACTAGGTTACGTTCAGGGTGGGCTAAAATCGGGGTAACCCCACAGCCCAGAAGCTCACCTAAGACTTTTTCGGCAAAAGGAGGAATGAGCTCAAAAGGGTATTCTACTAAGAGATATTTTCCACCGTCATTAAGAGTCAGTAATTCTCCTGCGTTTAAGCGCTGAACTAAATCAGGATGAATCAGCACCTCTGACCCTGGCAAGACTCGCAAGGGAATACCTCTTTCCCGCAAAGCCCTCTCAAGACTTGCAATCTCAGCCAAAATGGTATCCCGGTGATTAGGATATAATTCATAACTCAGATGGGGTGTCGCCAGCAGGGTATGAGTACCAAAATTCACGGCTGCCAAAGCCATTGCTACAGATTCATCCAAAGTCCGTGGCCCATCATCTAAACCAGGAAGAATATGAGTGTGAATATCAATCATTCTGCTCCCAACGTTAGCACAGTAATCGTCTTTTTCATCGTTTTCTTCCTTTCCATGACAAAAATATTTGGGTGAAGCTTGTTTAAGGAGCACTCCTTTCCATTATACTCCTCAGCCGTTATGAAAACTGTCGTTTTTTGGGATTAATTTGCAAAAAACACCCCGCGTAACCTTTCACATCAGTTGCACGGGGAGTCGTGATTGTTCTGCCTTATCGTTTGATTGTTACTTTTACCGAGCCGTCAGAGCGCACTACCCCATCAGCCGTATAGGCTCTAACCAGGATTATATGGTTACTGCCCTGTAATAACTTGGAGGTGTTCCACGTGTAGGGGATAGTAATCGGTCCGGTAGTCGAGCTCACCCGAATAGTGGCTTTTTTGCTACCATTAATATAGAGCAGGATATTGCCAGCTACTGGATCACTAAACTTAGCAGTAAATTTATTAATTACACCAGAAATCAGCTGCCCATTGGCCGGAAAAGTAACCGTTACCCTCGTCATAATGCGGATGATAATCACCTTGCTGGTAGCTGTATTTCCCGCCAAGTCGAAGGCTTTAGCCAGAAAACGATACTGCCCGGCCTTTTTACCGGTGGTATTCCAGGTGTAGAGATATGGAGCAGTAGTAACGGTAGAGACTTTAACACCATTTAAATAAAACTCCACACGCTCAATCCCACGGTTATCCGTGGCAGTAGCGGTGATTTTTACTACTCCCCCAGGTGCGACACTGGAAGCTGAGGAAGAGATTTTCACCTTGGGCGGAATAGTGTCAACTGGGGGTTTGGTTGTAGGTGGTGGAGTTGTGGGTGGTGGAGTTGTGGGCGGTGGAGTTGTGGGCGGTGGAGTTGTGGGTGGTGGTACAGCAGCCGATGCCGAGATCAACCCATAACCATAGAGTGGATCCCTACCGGCAGCTCCTTTATCTAGAGCAGTTTCTATGAGACGGGTTCTGATTTGTTGATTTGTGAGCTTAGGATCGGCAGCTTTAATTAATGCTGCACACCCAGAAACATGGGGTGTTGCCATGGAAGTCCCGCTTAAAGATGAATAGCCGCTGTTAAGATATGTGCTCAAGATCGCCACACCTGGTGCCGCAACTTCCACAGCCGGGCCCGTACTGGAAAAACTCGCCCGATTATTATTGCTATCAAGTGCCGCTACAGCAATAGCCTCTGGATATTTTGCCGGGTAGATTACATTATCACCCGTACCGCTGGCATTGCCGGAATTACCAGCTGCCGCCACAATGAGCAGGCCTTTTTGCCAAGCTTGAGTTATTGCTGCCTTCAACAGATCATTGGGAGAGGGTCCACCGAGACTCATCGAAATAATATTCATCTGGTTATCAATACACCAATCAATTCCGGCAACCACATCAGTATAGGTGCCTTGACCAGCAGCATTTAAAACCTTGACAGCATAAAGCTGGGCGTCAGGTGCTACTCCAATAACCCCTTCTGTATTATCTAGAGCTGCTATGGTCCCCGCAACATGTGTACCGTGCCCGTTGTCATCATTATAACTTGCCGAATCGGTAAAATTCGCCCCGCCATACACCTTTACATCAGGATGCAGCAAGGATATCCCGGTGTCGATCACCCCAATTTTCACGCCAGAACCTTTATCTCGAAAATCTCGGTGAACCTTAGTAGCCTCAATCCGCTCCACTCCCCAAGGTACCTGCTGCACCTGGGTGGACACTTCTCCGTCTTCCATTATCCCGGAGGCAAGTTCACTCGCCATGAAAACTTGGCTCTGTTCTACCGGCACTTCTATTACCATAAAGGGAATATGCTTATAGCTATAGATGATCTTGCCCCCGTAGTCCCGAACCACTGCTTCCACTTTAAGGGCAGTAATTTCTTCAGTTAAATTCACAATTAGGCGTTTATATGCTACTTGATCAGTTTGTACAGTCATTAGAATCACAGACCTTTCTTTGCTTAAAATAAGATGCTCCTTATAATATATTCTTAGGTGACACTGGAAGTGTTGCACAAAAAAAACCTGCTGAGTAATAGCAGGTTCTTAATCCTATGAATGACTAGATATGTTATGTTCTAGTGTCTATAAATTTACTCCCGTTTGATTCTCTAACAGATTATGAAACAAGCCGCGTTTCTCTTTAGCAAGCTGGTTAAATCCCCCACGCTGGATGACCTTCCCCTGCTCGATGACAATCACTTGATCGGCATTGCGGATGGTCGATAAACGGTGAGCAATCACAATAATCGTCATTTTGCCCTTGATACGCTCCAAGGCTTCCTGGATTTTCAATTCATTTTCGCTGTCTAAGGCACTGGTAGCCTCATCTAAAACAAGGACAGCTGGTTTACGCAAGATAGCTCGTGCTAAGACCAGACGCTGTCTTTCCCCACCCGAGAGCCTAACCCCCCGGTCACCAATGTGCGTATCCAAGCCCTTGGGTAGTCTCCTGACAAATTCAGCGGCAGCCGAAAACTCCAAGGCTTCCCAGAGCTCTGCTTCGGTGGCCGTAGGTCGAATTAACAGCAGATTATCTCTGATGCTCTCATTAAAAAGAAAAGGATCTTGGGGTACATAGCTAATGGCGCGTCTTAGTGCTAAAACATTATCATTCGTCAGTGGAATTCCATCAATTAAAATTTGGCCCTCTTCCGGCTGGATGAGTCCCATTAAAATATCAATTAAGGTACTCTTGCCAGCACCGGAGCGCCCTACAATCGCGGTCATGCAATTAGCAGGAATCTGAAGGCTAATCTCCTGCAGGGCATAGACCGGAGCTTGGGGATTGTAGCGAAAATAAACATTTCGGCACTCTAGGCTTTGCTCGATACGGATTAACTGAGTAGTTTCGTAATATTGAGCTGTCTCTTTTAACTCCTTTGCTTGCTGACATTCTTTTTCTAGTTCAGACAAGATTCTAAAGGAGGAGAAGTTTGAAGCAATGTTCTCAACATTAGCCTGAACATTGGTGAACCGCGGCCATAAGCGAGTAAAGATGATGATAATCAATAACAACTGAGCAGGCTTAGCGTGCAGGAGTAGCACGGATAAATAAATACAAACAACCACCAACACAGCGGAGGCTATCTTCGATACAAATTCCGAGTTGGTTCTCATATTGATGTATTCTTGCTGTTCGTGCTCCATTTTCTTGGTCAATGACTGCATCCATCTCATGCTAGATACTTCTAAAGTATTACTCTTGACCTCTTTAATACCATTCAACTGGTCAGTCATACAGGCAATATAGTTTTTGGAAATCTCGGAGGATAAACTCCCGAGTTGTTTGGCTTTTTTCACAAACCTTCTGTTTAATAAGGCAAGCCCAAAACCGGAGATCAGGACAAAAAAGGTCAGACTGATGGACAACCAGAAAGCTATTGCAATTTGGATTAAGCTAAAGATCAGATTGGTTAGGAGCTGTAAGCACAAACTCAGACCAACACTAACCCTACTCATTTCCATGGTCAGGATATTAATTAAATCGGACTTTCTTTTCTTAGTGAAGAAATCCCAATTTGCTTGTAAGATTTGCCGATAAGTCTCCAGCCTTAGGTGGAGCGTAAAGCTCAGATGAAGTTTTACATTACGACGAAAGATATCTCGTTGGAGCAAGTTTTGGGCTACTACCAACAAGATATAAACACCTAAGATCAAGGGTAGCCCCAGATAATTAGGTGGTATTTGCAGCGATTTTAAAATGATAGCAATCAGGTTAGATCCAACGTTTGTGCCCATAATTCCGCTAATACTGAGCAAGGGGAGCAGCAGAAAAATCTCCATTCCCTGCAGGAAGCTGACAAATACCATCCCTAGCAGATTGAAGTATAAAATTTTCCCGCTGTGGGAGCTAAAACGCTTGAAATAGTAAATGAGATGTTCCATGGTGTCCCCCCTACGGTGATTAAAATCTCTTCATTTTTCTCCAGGTCCAGAGGACTGGACGTAATGGCACATATAAAAAGTGGAGACGCTTAGGTAAAGGCAAGGTTTCAGCATCCTCAGGGTAAGGATAAAGCATACTCATGATAAAAACAATCTTTTGTCGTTTAGACATCAAGGCAAATAAGTGACGCTTATGAAAATTACTAATCTCTTCAGGCACGTCATCAGCATGGAGATCAACCATTTGTTTCAGATAAAAGAGCGCATCTTGTGCCAGCTTAGTGGACTTCGTACCAACTTCTAAGGCTAGCATTTCTTCCTTGAGCGGGGTATTGAGTAACTGGGCAACTAAAATCAGTGCTTGGCCCCCAATGTGCAAACACTGATATTTTTTTAGCAAGCTTTTAAGCTTGACTAAATCAAGCTTTTGTTTGAGGATTTTGTCTATATCAATTATCCAGGCCAGTCTTGACCAACCATGTCGGGCTCCGTGGGTAACTAAATGGAGGAATAAATCCTCTAGATCAAAGTAATATGCCGAATAACTTGTCAGCGAACTCACTTGTCTCCGTTCCCACAAATCATCAAAGCTGGGTTCCTTCCCAGGACCAGGATGTAATCTCCAATGAATTTCTAGTTTGATTTTAGTCTTAGGGTGGACAAAATTCATGTGATGAATCCGCCATTTCCAGTCATCTAAAACTGTTGTAAAAAATTCCTCTTTGAGATACCCATTAGCTTTGAGGAGCTGTTCCACACGCTCCAAATCATTGATATCAACCAAGATGTCTAAATCAACGGATTTTCGCAGGGAAATATTACCATAAAGCTCTACTGCCAGAACTGGGCCTTTAAGTTGTAATAACCGGAGGTTCTGCTCACCAAATAATTTACAGATCTGCTCCAGCTCATAGGTTAAGTACAGCATTTTCATTGTATTATTACGGTACGCTCTATGCAAAGCTTCCAGTACACTTTGCGGCAACCAGTTATTTTCAAGCTTTTTTAATTTAAGATATAGCAAAGGAAAAACTCCATGATAAAATGCTAGCCTCAGGAAATGGTCCCAATCCAGATTAGTAATTAATTCTTTCTGGTGTTGGAGTGCTGATAAATCAGCTTCCGGCTTCAGGATGAAAAGGATTAATCTTAATTCTTTCGGCAATGCCGACAGATTCAGGCTGGTAGCGTTATCCATCAATTTCACCTTCACTTTTGATTATCTAGTGGGGTTACCTTCATGAGCATTAAGTCTTTGGGCGAATTTCCCCACTACAGTAAATTGCTCCATTACTTCAGCCCCTGTGATATAAAAAGAACCACAACGCAACCAAGCATGTGCAGTTAATTCTGCCAGCTCATTTTTGCTCGTTCCTAAATAAAGGGTACTTTCCAGGTTTCTTCGCTGCAACATTTTCATGGCAGCAATCGCCCGCACAAGGCATTTACTTTCCCAGCAAGTATGGCGACTCATCACTTGAATAGCCTGTTGCACTCCACGAATCGTCTTGCTACATGATGGAGCTAACTGCTCACTAGTTTCCTGCATATGGGCACCTAGCATCGGAGCTATTTTAGGAAAGGGTAGACAAATCAGCAATCTGGCCCAGCCCAAATAAAAGAAGGCCTCCAAAAAAAGTAATTTACGCTCATTATCCAAGCTAATAAAGTGACTTACTCTTGTGAACAGCTTCATAGATTTACGCCAGCCTGAATCAACCCTTCAGCCAATAACTGCTCTAAAAAGGTGATAACTTGTCCCTCACAGACAGATTGTTCCACCTGATACTCGACCATTAAGTTACTAACCAAAGCAGTTACCGTGGTAGGTTGCTCGATTAGACCCCAAATGAGTCCACCGACTTCCCCCAAATTGTAGTACTTACCATTATGGATACTTAACATCACTTTTTCTTTGTCCATATCACTGACGATATTTCCCTTTTCCTGAACGACAGTATCCTCTAAGGCGATATGCTTGTTCTTGCTCACAACTTAACCTCCTCAGTTATTGTCGATAATAGTAGATCTGCTAGTTCAGGAGCAGAAAAACCAGCGGATGGACGCGTTACTTGATAAACATTAACCTGCTGCGCCAGATTGGCAGAAGTTTTAAAGTGCCATTCTAACATGTCATAACCCGCCAGTAAAAAATTTCGAAAAGTATGTTTATATATCATCTGCAATTGTTCCAATTTGTGAATCGGGCGAATTGCAATCTGTTCATTATCTGTTTTTATCAACTCAAAAAGAGCTGCCAAAGGTAGCGGTTCTGTCATGAATTTTGCCTGCACAGGCACCGCATATTTAGTTTCCCGTTTGAAAATAGGACGATAGCTTACTGTTTCCATCCCAAGTTCTTCGAGACTCTCCTGCCAAAGTTTTTGCTGCGGATAAGCCGGCATAACCAGTGGGACATTGTCCTCCGAGAATGCTATTGCAATAATATCATCACTCAGCAGTTGGAATCCCTTCTTGATAAAAACTGAGGCTAGTGTAGATTTACCAGCACCTGAATCACCGATAATCCCATAGGCCTTGCCATTGATTGCCAAAACACTCCCATGTAAGGGCAACAGCTTTCTTTGCAGCAATATTGCACCCATACAGCTACCAAGTATAAATAATCTAATGTGCTCCTGATCAGCGCCAGGCGCAGGTGAAACAGTGATTCTTTGGCCATCTTGGATGCAAAATATTGCCAGCTCAGGCAGTTGAAACATGAAGAAGTTTTTTTTGATTACTGTCTTTTTGGGTGGGGAGGCTAACTCCAACCACAGCCGAGATAAATCTTCCTCTTCAACAATAACGTCAACCCGTTCCCTATCTACACCTGTAGAAAATAGTTCGGGTAAAGGGATTGAACTCATTATATTTAAGCCAAAAACTTTGTAACAAGTATTTGTTACAGCAACTGCCATCTCGCTCACTCCATTTAATCGCCATGCTGTTTCTAGAAAAAGCCCTCATACTTATTAAAGGTATAAGGGCACAGACACAACCTATCGTACTTTTTAATTAATGTGCTTAACTATAATGATCATGCTCGAGAGGATCGGTATCATCGTTCCACTCGTCATCAACTCTGATCCCAGGTCCTGCCGCTGTCCTATCTACATTAAGGATCTCTAGCCACGGTTTCTGCCACTCATTCTTCATAATCATCACCTCCCTCTTAGGAAAATTTTTGTAGGAATCGATATAAAATCAAACTCCGCATCATAACTCTTAAGTCTGGATCAAATGCGGATTTAGGTCCAGGTTTGTCCTGCATATTTTCAACTGCTGAATTTAACACCTTTAAATTAATCAGCTCAGACATCCTTTCATCTGCGCGAAGCATTTGAAATTCGTTGATAAATTCTTTCCAAGAAGGTAACATACGGTGAACAATATCAGCTCCTTGGATGCCACGAACACGTTGGTTTAACCTAACCTTATCTGGTAGATAGCCTTCTGTGGCCCGGCGGATAAGGGCCCGGTCTAAGCCATTTTGGACAAACTGTTCTTCTGGTATTGATAAGCAAAACCTGATTACTCGTAAATCGTTAGTTGGATCACGCTGCCAAATGCCATAATGCAATGACATTTTGGTTCCACTTGTTCCAGGTATATTCCAATAGCATAATTGTTCAAATCTCTCTTTCCGAGATTCATATATATTACGTGCAGTCGTTGGTTGCCCCAGGGAGTCAACTCCATACCCTTGAAGTCTGTTAAAGACACTAGTCTGTTTAGCAAACGAAGAATTTATTAATACTGGGTAATGGTATAATTGTTTCGGTGAGAGAAGTTTATCTAAACTAGGAAATGCTTGTTTTCTTAATATCTTTAGGATATACGCCTTTGGCATTCCCACGTTACTACTATACTTTTTTAATTCATGGTAAAGGTGAAACCATTTTAGTTTTTTTAAAAGATTTACATAATAATCAATTGCTGATCCCCAAGAAATTGTATAATTCCCTCTCCCTCCGCTCAGGAGTATTCCTATTTGCTGTTGTTGAGCCTTTTCAAAAATCCCTTTTAGCCAAAATGAATTCCCATAATACTTATATGGCATTTCCACTATGTCCAGGATATTATTAATTTCTGAACGTGGATTCCTACCAGGAAAATTCAAATAGTAATCTTTAATATTTCCAACCTTACGTACTGTTGCATGGATATAAGGCCTTTCATCTGCCAATCT
>CAZKEO010000015.1:0-12305 GCA_964551785.1 uncultured Eubacteriales bacterium
CATTGGAGCAATCTTGATGATGCAATTTGCGGTCCAGGCTGCTAAATTCTTACCGCACGTTGAAATTATTGAACTTCATCATGATCAAAAATTAGATGCACCTTCAGGTACTGCCCTGAAAACTGCCCAAGCGATAGCTCAAGTTAGAGAGAACTTCCGACAAGGACATTTTAGTGAAGAGGAAAAGCTCTCAGGAGCTCGTGGGGCTGATTTTGAAGGAATGCGCATCCACAGTGTTCGGTTACCTGGATATGTTGCTCATCAGGAAGTTATTTTTGGTGGTTTAGGGCAAACCCTGACCATTAGACATGATTCTATTAATAGAGAATCTTTTATGCCAGGAGTAGTGTTGGGTATCAAGCGGATTATCAGTTATAATAGCTTAGTAATTGGCTTAGAAAATATGTTAGAGCTTTAAACGATAACTAATTGTTCTTTTACAACTTAATAATCTACCAATCTTTATCAACATGGATCAATCAGCTGACAGGCACCTCCTTTTACAGGGGTACATATACTGACATTACAAAATGTTTAGTTTTTTTGCCCTGATGATAAAGGAGGTTTACTTCCATGCCGAGTATGCAAGGTGTTAGAGTGGCTGTATTAGGGGGTGACGGTAGGCAGGTACTCTTGGTTGCCGAACTCGCAAGATTAGGTGCCCAGATTAAAGTAATCGGCTTAGCAGGCATTATAGCCAGTAGTAATGTTTCCATTCATGCCTCCCTAGAAGAGACAGTAGCAGATGCCCAGGTGGTTTTACTGCCAATGCCTGGAGTCAATGATGAGGGTAGGATTTTCGCTCCTCAAATTAATGTTCCTCTACACCTGACAACTAAAATTGTTGAAGCAATTCCTCCTGAGGCAATTATTATGGTTGGGGTAGCAAAAAGATATCTGAAGGATATCCTGGTAGCCACAAAGCATATCTTGGTGGAAGTTGCAGAACTAGATTCTGTAGCTATTCTGAATTCCATTCCTTCGGCCGAAGGGGCAATTCAAATGGCTATGGAGGCTGTCCCCATTACAATCCACAACAGTGACTGTTTTGTATTAGGCTATGGTCGAACTGGAGTAACCTTAGCTAGGATGCTAAAAGGCATTGGAGCTAGGGTCTGGGTAGCAGCCAGAAAAACTAGAGATTTAGCTCGAATTGAAGAGCAAGGATATCTGCCTGTACCTTTTCCTGAACTTGCTCAACATATCCAGCAAGCAGACTTGATTTTTAACACAGTGCCAACAATGGTGCTAGATAAAAGTCTGCTCTCAAAAGTGTCAAGTGAAGCATATATCCTAGACTTAGCTTCCACCCCTGGTGGAACTGACTTTATGGAAGCTTCCAAGCTTGGCATCAAAGCTGAGCTAGCACCTGGTTTGCCAGGAAAGGTTGCTCCCAAGACAGCGGCCAAAATTCTGATTCAGGTTATCCCAGAGCTTATCTCTAAAATGCGTACCCTTGAGTAACTGTCAGCACAGGAGGTGTAACATCCATGGCCTTAATTGGTAAAAAGATTGGTCTGGCATTAACTGGTTCTCATTGTTCAATTGATGAACTAATTCCCCAAGTTGAGCGCTTGACTATGGCAGGCGCTGAAATCTTCCCGATCTTTTCATATACAATTAATAGTACTGATACTAGATTTGGCACTGTTCAAAACCTAAAGGAACAAATCGCAAAATACACTAAGCAGCCGATTATCACCACTATTGTTGGCGCTGAACCAATCGGACCGCAGAAACTGCTGGATGTGGTGGTAGTAGCTCCCTGTACTGGAAATACTATTGCCAAGCTGGCAAATGGGATTACCGATACTCCGGTCCTAATGGCTGTAAAAGCCCACTTAAGGAACCAACGCCCCGTAGTCTTGGCCGTTGCAACTAATGATGGCTTAGGGATGAATGCTAAAAATATCGGTATGCTGCTTAATGCTAAAAATATATATATGGTACCCTTTGGACAGGATAGTCCGTTAGCGAAGCCTAATTCTTTAGTAGCTGACATGACAACTTTACTAGAGACAGTTGAGGCAGCTCTAACAGGAAAACAACTACAACCTGTCCTAATCATTAAGTAATTTCATTAGGAGGTTTAATTAGTGAAAAAATACAATGTAGTAGTGGTTGGAGCATCAGGAGCAGTCGGACACGAGCTACTTAAAATAATGGCAGAAAGAAACTTTCCAGTGGACCAATTACGGCTTTGTGCCACTACTAGGTCTGCTGGCAAAGTGATGGAATTCCAAGGCAAGAATTATACTGTGGAAGTAACTACCCCCGACTCATTTAACGGGATGGATATTGCTCTGTTCGCAGGAGGGGCAGCAAGTTTAGAATTTGCCCAGGAAGCAGTTCAACGTGGAGCAGTAGTTATCGACAACAGCAGTAATTTTAGGATGGACCCCAAGGTACCGCTAGTTGTACCTGAGGTTAACCCTGAAGAAGTTAAAAAGCATCAGGGAATTATTGCTAATCCCAATTGTTCAACAATCCAAATGGTGGTTGCATTAAAACCAATTTACGATGCAGTGGGAATTAAGCGGGTGGTAGTCTCTACTTATCAGGCTGTCTCAGGAGCGGGCATAGAAGCTATTGAAGAGCTTACAGCTCAAACGAAGGCTGTACTGGCAGGCGAGGATTACCCACCTCAGGTTTTTGCCCATCAAATTGCTTATAACCTTATTCCGCAAATTGATGTTTTTGCTGAGCTCGATTATACCAAGGAAGAATGGAAGATGGTTAAGGAGACTAAAAAAATTCTCCAAGATGAGCAGATAGCAATAACCGCAACTACCGTCAGGGTTCCCGTTTATCGCAGTCATTCAGAATCAATAAATATTGAAACCAAGCAAAAGTTAACAGCAGAAGCAGCTAAACAACTATTAGCTGAGGCACCAGGTATTATTGTAATTGATAATCCTCAGGAGCAAAAATACCCTATGCCCCTATATACTTCAGATCGAGATGAGGTGTTTATCGGTAGAATTAGGGAAGATGATACTATTGCCAACGGATTGAATATTTGGTGTGTTGCTGACCAGATCCGTAAAGGGGCAGCAACTAACGCAGTGCAAATAGCAGAACTTTTAATAAAGTATGATTGTTTGAAGAATTAATAACTACTTGGTTGGATGGGTGTTTCGGGAGGCAGATCACCGGAGGGATAAACTTGGCCGACATGAAATTTATTGTTCAGAAGTTTGGTGGAACATCAGTTGTCACCGCAGAACTGAGGGAACAGGTAGCCCAAAAGATCATAGCCGCAAAAAATCAAGGATTCACCCCAGTAGTTGTCGTATCAGCCATGGGTCGAGCTGGTGAACCCTATGCAACAGATACGTTGCTAGGCTTAATCACAACATATCCAAAACAGGCTAGAGAATCGGATATGTTAATCTCCTGTGGTGAAATAATATCTGGGGTGGTCCTAACTAATATCTTAAACCAAAAACAATGCCGAGCAGTATTTCTAACAGGTGCTCAAGCTGGTATTATTACAGATAATCACCATGGGAACGCTCGAATCCTGAAGGTTAAGCCTGGAGCTATTCTGCGCTATGCTGGAGATGGTTATGTGGTAGTGGTAGCAGGATTTCAAGGAATTTCTGAGGGTAGCGAAATTACTACTTTAGGCAGAGGGGGAAGTGATACCACGGCAGCAGCCCTGGGTGTTGCCCTAAACGCAGAAGTTATCGACATCTACACAGATGTCGAAGGAATCATGACAGCTGATCCTAAAATTGTTACCGATGCCAGAAAACTTGATTATGTTACCTATAACGAAATCTGCCAACTTGCCCATGAAGGTGCTAAAGTGATTCACCCGCGTGCTATAGAGTTGGCCATGCAAAAAAACATCCCCTTACGGGTAAGGTCTACCTTTTCCGATAAACCTGGCACACTAGTTACAGCGCAAGGCAAAGTTATGGAAGCTACTGCCATTAACTGCTATGATTTAATAACCGGTATCACGCAAATATCTGACATAACCCAATTAACAATCAGCATAAACAATGCACAACAGAGTTTAGAAATTCAACTAAAAATCTTTAAGGCAATGGCTTTAGCGGGGATTAGTGTTGACTTTATTAATGTCTATCCTCACGCAGTAATTTATACTGTCAAAGATAAGGTTGCGGAAAAAGCCATTCAAGAACTTGATAATATGGATTTTCAAGTAGAAGTATTATCTGGTTGCGCTAAGGTAGCGATTGTAGGAGCAGGAATGACTGGAATTCCAGGAGTAATGGCAAGTATCGTAGAGGCTCTGGCCCAAGCAAGCATTCCCATCCTACAGTCAGCAGACTCATATACATCAATCTGGGTATTGGTGCATAAAAAAGATATGGAAAGAGCGGTTCGATCGCTCCATGTCCAATTTCAGCTGCATCGTAAATAGAATTCTACAGGGCAGAATCAATCAAGAAAATAATAAGAGGTGATAGCAAAATGAATTTTGGCAGAGTCTTAACAGCAATGGTAACCCCCTTTGACGAAAATTTAGAAGTAAACTATACCGAGGCCAAAAAATTAGCTCAATACCTAATTGAACATGGCTCTGATGGAATTGTTGCGGCTGGTACCACCGGTGAGTCGCCAACCTTATCCAAAGAAGAAAAGCTAAAGCTTTTCGCAGCAGTTAAAGAACAGGTCGGCACAAAGGCCAAAGTAATAGCTGGAACAGGGTCAAATAATACTAGGGAATCAATTATCTTAACCCAAGAGGCTGAAAAGCTGGGTGTGGACGGGGCAATGTTAGTTGTTCCTTATTATAACAAGCCTTGCCAAGAAGGTTTGTACGAGCATTTTAAAGCAATAGCTTCAGCCACCAAGTTACCAATTATGTTATATAATGTACCTAGTAGAACATCAGCTAACTTGCTCCCTGAAACAGTAGCCAAATTAGCGGCGATACCCAATATAGTTGCCTTGAAAGAAGCAGCAGGAATTATGGATCAGGTAACAGAATTAAAAAGATTACTTCCCGAGGACTTTACAGTATATAGTGGAGATGACTCAATCACTTTACCGATGTTGGCTCTCGGGTGCCGAGGTATCGTAAGTGTCGCAGGGCACATTGCTGGACCTGAGATCCAAGAGATGATTCGGGCTTTTGAGGCTGGTAATACTAAAAAAGCTACTGCCATTCATCAGGAACTTTATCCGATATTTAAATCTTTGTTTATCTCAACAAATCCTGTTCCGGTGAAAGCAGCTACCGAAATGCTGGGAATCAAAACTGGCGGTGTTAGGCCACCTCTCATGAATGCCAGTCCCGCAGTGCTGGAAGCAGTTCGACAATCTTTAGTACAGTTAGGTAGAGCTTAAAGCATCTAAAGCACCCGCAGGCGCTCAGTCCTGACGGGTGCTTTTTTAGTAAAGGAACTTATATGCGTTTAGTCTGTGGATATCTTCTGATATAAGTTTCTGATTAATCTTATTGGAAGTATAATTTGTCATTAATTGGACGATAATAACTAGGTAAACTGTTCTCATATATTTGACACTCTTTTCACTTGTGATTATAAAATAAATACAGTATAATTGTTTAGAGAGTTCAAGGGCGGCTTTATCCTACATAATCCAGCATCGCACATACAACAGAATATTTTCCTCTACTTCTCCTAGAAAAATACCATACCTGCCATAAGATGCAATAAGGTCTAAAATTTTAGGAGGTGCTTTAATGGCAAATGTAAGTCAAAAAGTGCAATTAATACCCTTAGGAGGGTTAGGGGAAATCGGAAAAAACATGATGGCGGTAAAGTGCGGAGACAATATTCTGGTGATTGATGCGGGATTAATGTTCCCAGAGGAAGAAATGCTGGGAATAGATGTAGTTATTCCAGATATTACGTACCTATTGGAAAACAAGGACATTGTACGGGCAATTGTACTAACTCATGGACATGAAGACCACATAGGTGGGTTACCTTATGTGCTGAGACAATTGAATGTTCCTGTGTATGGGACTAAATTAACACTGGGTCTACTTCAAGGCAAGCTGAAAGAAAATAACGTCTTAGGCGGAACTAAGCTAATCACTGTGAAACCAAGGGAAGTAGTGCAAATTGGATGTTTTAAGGTGGAATTTATCCGAGTAAGTCATAGCATACCGGATGCCGTTGCAATAGCAATACATACGCCCTTGGGAGTTATCGTCCATACTGGGGATTTCAAATTCGACCAAACCCCAGTCGATAACGAAATAACAGACTTCCACAAGTTCGCTGAGCTAGGCGATCAGGGAGTATTAGCACTTCTATCTGACAGCACGAATGTTGAACGCCCAGGTTACACAATGTCTGAACGCACAGTTGGACAAACCTTTGACGAGACCTTTCGTGAGGCAAAAAACAGGATAATTGTAGCAACCTTTGCCTCGAATGTCCATCGTTTGCAACAAGCTGTTACTGCTGCTTATAAGTATGGCAGAAGAGTTGCGATTGCTGGACGCAGTATGGTGAACGTAGTAGGTATTGCTTCAGAATTAGGCTACTTAACAATTCCCGAAGACACGTTGCTAGATTTGGATGAAGTTGGCAACTATCCTGCAGACCAAGTAGTAATTCTGACCACCGGTAGCCAAGGTGAGCCGATGTCGGCATTGACTAGAATGGCCTTAAACGACCATAAACAAGTGGAAATCATTCCAGGAGATACAGTAATTATTTCTGCTTCTCCAGTCCCTGGGAATGAAAAGCTGGTATCTAGAACGATTAATAACTTGTTTAAACAGGGTGCTGAGGTTATCTACGAGTCTTTCTCTGGCATTCACGTCTCTGGTCACCCCAGCCAAGAAGAGCTAAAATTAATGATTAATCTCGTCCGACCCAAATATCTTGTGCCAGTGCACGGGGAATATCGGATGTTGGTTAAACATGCTCAACTAGGCAGGGAAATAGGTATCCCACCTGAAAATATCTTTGTGGGTGAAAATGGTCAGATTATTGAATTTACTAAACGCACAGCTAGATTAGCTGGCAGAGTAACTGCAGGAAAAGTATTAGTTGACGGTTTAGGAGTCGGAGATATAGGCAATATTGTGCTTAGAGACCGCAAACAATTGTCCAATGACGGGATTGTCATTGTGGTAGTAACCATCAACAAGGAATTGGGTCAGGTAGTTGCAGGACCTGATATTGTATCCCGTGGATTTGTTTATGTACGGGAATCTGAAGAGTTAATGGATTATGCTAAGGATAAAGTAAAAGTTGCTCTGGAAAAATGCGAAAACAGGAAAATTACGGATTGGGGCACTATTAAGTCCAATATCCGGGATGTTTTAGGCAAGTACTTGTATGAAAAGACTAGGAGAAGACCAATGATTTTACCGATCATCATGGAGGTATAAAATACACGGCCCAATGGGCCGTGTATTTTTTTTGTCGGATAGGAAAGTATAACTAATAGATAACTCTTGCTAAATGTTAAGGATGGTGAAGGATGTTTATGTCAAAACAAAAGAATATATATGAACATACCATCGAGGATAAGGAAATTGTGCAAGACCCAGAACTTCCGCAGGAACCTAGCTATGATCCAATGGTTCCCAATATGCCCAGGAGAAAGTCCAGAAATCGTAAAGATACTCTAGAAAATTTGAAGGAAATTGGTCAAATGAGTCTTCCGCAAGCCAGAAGCCAGATACAATGCCTGCCCATTATAGGTCAAATTGAAGGTCACTTAGTACTACCACCTCAAAATAAAACAACTAAGTATGAACACATTATTCCCCAATTAGTAGCCATGGAGCAAAGCTCAGATGTGAAAGGGATCTTAGTCATCTTAAATACCGTGGGTGGTGATGTAGAAGCTGGCTTAGCCATTGCTGAAATGCTGACTAGTCTCTCTAAACCAACTGTCTCCCTAGTATTAGGCGGTGGACATTCAATAGGTGTACCGATTGCGGTAGCATCTACCTATTCCTTTATTGCCGAATCTGCTAGTATGACTATCCATCCGATTAGACTAAGTGGGTTGGTAATTGGGGTGCCACAGACCTATGAATATCTTGATAAAATGCAAGATCGGGTAGTGAGATTTGTCACTGACCATTCAAATATTACCGAAAAGAAGTTCAGAGAATTAATGTTTAGGACTGGTGAGTTAGCTCGTGATATTGGAACGGTGTTAGTAGGTAAGGAAGCAGTTAGTATTGGTCTTATTGATGATGTTGGAGGTTTAGGTCAAGCAGTGCAAAAACTTAACCAGTTGATTAAAATGAAACCCCAGCAGGAGGAAATGTTAACTACCAACAGTACAGTTAGTGACGACCAGCCAGCCGCCAGTAAGTCAAGTAAAGGTAAAAAGCGAGCAAAGAGTAATTCAAAAAAAACTACCAAAGGAGGTCAATTACAGTGATTCTGTATACACCATTACCTTTGGAGCAAGTTTTGGAAGGTCATGATAAACCACTTAACCCACCCGTAGAAATGATGATCGAAGGCAAACAATTTGTGGTCGAACCTACCGGAACTGGTGAAGGAAGGATTGTCCGTTTACTAAGTACCGATCCAGCCGATTTCCTGGATGAACGTTTTTCACCTGGAGGGAAGGTGGTATTTACTGGTAGTTTTCCTGCAGAAGAGGGTTACCTTACTTAATTTCATAACCACGAACGGGACTTTCCGATTTTCCGGAAGGTCTTTTCTTTATCTAGGATAATCAATGAGGACAAGGAATTCTCGCCTCAGCGTAGAATTAAATGCTTAAGAGGTGAATATGTAAATGGCTAGACCGCAACAAAGTAAAGTAACAATTAAACATGAGCTTCTAGGAATTGCTTTGATTGCTATGGGGGCATTGGCCTGGATTAGCCTGACTTCCATAAAAGCAGGAAAACTGGGGATGTGGTTGGCAGAGGCCTTTCGCTATTTAGCTGGGCAGGGAAGTAGTATCTTCCCATTCCTGATAGCATTAATTGGGTTAAGATTGTTAATTAACCGCCCATTAAGCAATGATTTAAGTAAAATCAATAGCATGCTAGCCTTAATCATTGCCCTGCTAAGCTTTTTACATGTCGGGCTGACACCAGAGAGTTATTATCTATCAGTTGCTAAAGGTGTTGGGGGAGGCTTTATCGGTTATCTTGGTGCACTTATCCTCACAAAAGCTTTTGGTCTTGCCGGTGCCTATATTGTCTTAGCAAGTACTGCCTTGGCATCGATATTAGTAATAACCAACAGTTCTCTGGTAGTTATCACGGGGGTCAGCAGCAAGAAAATCTTAGCTTTTTGGCAAAAGACTCGTCAGGATCTCACGGAGTTTATCTTCGAGGCAGTAAATGAGCACGAGACAGCTGATCCAGAAGAAAACCACCATCACAAAACTAATTTTGACTCAACTACCGATAAAAGCAACTGGAACCTCCAATCGTTGACCAATGGCAAAGGAATCATAGATTTTGCTAAGAGTACAGTTGCTGATGTAGTTGAAACTGTGCAACCGAAGATTAATGTCTATCCTAGTGCCTGGGATGATTCTAAGCAGGATATAGTTACGGAACGAACTACCACCAGGGCACAGTCTAGCATTGACCATACCTCAGAGGCTTGGAAAACTGTTGAAACGCCCAATGAGCAAGATAAACGAACCCAAAAGAAGCTGAATAAAGTAGCACCAGAAGAACTTATAGAAGTCAACTTTCCTCAGGCGGAAGGCTACAAATATCCTGCCATCTCGCTATTGGCCCGTCCCACAAAACCGAAAAACGTCAGGTTACATAAAGATATAACTGAAAACATAAAAATATTAGAGGAAACCCTAGAGAACTTTGGAGTTAAAGCTAAGGTTACTGAAGTATCCAGAGGACCCGCCATTACCCGTTATGAAGTACAACCAGCAGCCGGGGTTAAAGTCAGTAGGATTGTTAATTTAGCCGATGATCTAGCGTTAAGTATGGCAGCGACTGATGTTCGAATTGAGGCACCGATTCCAGGCAAGGCTGCGGTAGGGATTGAAGTACCAAATAAGGAAATATCCCCTGTTTACCTACGGGAAATCATTGAGGCTCCCGAATTTGCGAATGCAAGTTCAAGATTAACGGTCGCACTGGGTAAAGATATTGCGGGTGCACCTATTTTTGCTGACTTGGCTAAGATGCCCCATATGTTAATTGCCGGATCAACCGGTTCAGGAAAAAGCGTTTGTATGAATTCTTTGATTACCAGCATCTTGTTTAAGGCCTCCCCTCAAGAAGTTAAATTTTTAATGATTGATCCCAAAATGGTGGAATTAACCACCTATAATGGCATTCCACACTTGATTGCTCCTGTGGTGACCGACCCCAAAAAGGCAGCTGGAGCCTTACGCTGGGTGGTTCGAGAAATGGAAGACCGCTATACCTCCTTTGCGGCAGCTGGGGTAAAAAACTTAGCAGGCTTTAATGAACTGAGGTTGAAACTACAAGAAAAAACATTACCGCAAATAGTTGTATTGATTGATGAATTAGCTGATTTGATGATGGTCGCTCCTGCAGATGTGGAAGATGCGATCTGTCGGTTAGCCCAGATGGCTAGAGCTGCTGGTATTCATTTAGTGGTAGCGACACAGCGGCCATCGGTTGATGTCATTACTGGCTTGATTAAAGCTAATATCCCCTCTCGAGTAGCCTTTGCCGTTTCTTCCCAGATTGATTCTCGCACGATTTTAGATATGGCAGGTGCAGAAAAATTATTAGGTAAAGGAGATATGCTCTTTTTCCCAGTGGGAATTGCTAAGCCTACCCGTGTTCAAGGTGTCTTTGTATCAGAAAAAGAAGTCGAAGATGTCGTTGAGTTTCTGAAACTCCAAGGTTTGCCGGAATATGCTGAGGGTGTTACTAAAGTTGAGGATCCCAAGAGTTCACGTGAGGATATAGTAGAAGATGACCTGCTTCCCGAAGCAGCAAAACTAATGATTGAGTGTGGTCAAGCATCTATTTCCATGCTACAACGAAGGTTTCGGATTGGTTATGCTCGGGCAGCTCGAATAATGGATATAATGGAGAGTAAGGGTATCGTAGGTGGCTACGAAGGTAGTAAGCCACGCAATGTTTTTATGACCTTAGAACAGTGGGAGGATGAATTTGGTGAACGAGCAGACCAATAGGTCCGATGAGAAGATACTACCACAAAATAAAACTTGCCCCCAGCCATTACATAGATGGCAAACTAAGTTTTTAGTGCTTTGTTTGAGTATATTGGTGACATTATTGGCAGGTGGCTGTACAATAGGAAACTCCTCTAGTATAGACAAGGTAAGTGAATTACCAACCACACAACCTAACAAACAACAATGGCGGATAGGTTTCGTGCAGGCTAAAGGTGGCATTAAAGAACAATTACTTAATCAAAGTGTAGAAGCAACCCTGAAAAAAGCTAAGGAAAGTTTGGAAGTAAGCTCGTTAGCTTTGCAACAAGGGGAATTGAGTAATGACCGTGAAGCTATGGACTACTTAGTCAATAACGGATATCAACTGATAATTGGCATAGGATCAAACCAAGTGAATGCCTTAACCCAGTGTGCTAAAGAATACCCTGATGTAACCTTTGTGATTATTGATGATATTGTAGAGTTACCTAACGTGGTCTCGGTTAACTTCCGTGAAGAAGAATCAGCTTTTTTAGCCGGAACGTTAGCAGCTCTCATAACTAAATCCAACATAGTTGGTTATATTGGTGGTGCTAATATCCCGCCAAATATATATGAAAGTGCTTTCAAGGCCGGGGTGGACTACATTAATCAAACAGATAAAAGACAGCAACCAGTTCAAGTAAAAGCTAATTATGCTGGCTATTTTGCTAAAGACTTTGAGAATCCAGGTAAAGGAGAAGCCCTTGCTATAGCCGATATCGAATCCGGAGCAGACCTTTTGTTCCATACAGCAGGTAGAACAGGGGACGGGGTATTGGCAGCGGCTGCGTCACGTGGCGTAAAAGTAATTGGCTCAGGTTATAATCAAAGCACTCTTTTTCCAGGGACAGTATTGACTAGTACTGTTAAAATAGCAGACCAAGGTCTCTATCAAGTTATCCAGGATATTGCCAAGGGTCAATTAAAACCTGGGCAACGATTTTTAGGTTTAAAAGAAAGGGCCGTGGGGCTTACTGATCTTAAAGCAATTACTCCCGAAGAAACTATTGCCTTCAAGAACAACACCCCAGGTCTAACTTCTATAAAGGTAATGAAGGAGGCAATTCCTCAAGAGGTTGTTGATAGGCTAAACTTGATTAGAACTCAGTTGATTGAGGGCAAGCTTATGATTACCCTAAAACCAACTCAATAAAATAACCGAAGAGTATGCTAATGTATAAATAGAAGCTTCT
>CAZKEO010000016.1:0-12297 GCA_964551785.1 uncultured Eubacteriales bacterium
GATATCGAGGACAACTTTATCCAGTAGCTTTAATGGGAAAACCTCCAGAGCCTTAGCTAATTTCAACCCACCCCTACTGACAAACGGAATAGCCGTGCCCTGGACTCTCAGCGGAGCATCGTCTGCTACTAACATTCCTGGTTTGTCAGCGCGCTGATTATTGACAAAAACTAACCCCGCCATAATCGTTGTTTTAGCTTTTTCACGGGTTGCTATTAAGCCTTGTTCAACCAATAAGAGATCTAGTCTTTTTTTAGCCATCTACTAATTATCACCTACATCTTTGGAACCAAACCGTGTTCTTACCTTTTGTAGTTCAGCAACGACAGTCTGCTCAATCCCATGTGGGTTTAAGCAGTATTTTTGTTTCAGTATTTCCGTAGTACCATGTTCAACGAACTCATCAGGAATACCCAACCTCGTAATTTTAACATCCGTAAGGTTATGCTCCTCTAATAGTTCCAGCACAGCGCTTCCAAAACCACTTTGAAGCACATGTTCCTCGATAGTAAGTACCTTTTTGGTTTGTCTAATTTTCTCAAGTAATAGCTCTTGATCTAAAGGTTTCACAAAACGGCAATTTACTACTGTAGCCTCAATGCCTCTTTTGGCGAGTAATTCAGCCGCTTGCAGGGCCGGAAACACCATCGAGCCAATTGCTAAAATAGTGTAATCTTGGCCTTCCCGCATTACTTCAGCTTTACCAATGGGAATGCTACTTAAGTTTTCCTCTAGGGTAGCCCCTACCCCGATGCCGCGAGGATAACGTAGGGCAATTGGTCCATCATATTCCACTGCAGTTTTTAACATATGTTGAAGTTCATTTTCATCCTTAGGAGCCATAATCACCATGTTCGGGATATGCCTTAAATAGGCAAAGTCAAAGAGACCATGGTGGGTTGGTCCATCTTCTCCTACTATGCCAGCCCTGTCCAGAGCTATCATAACAGGAAGTTGCTGGAGGCAAACATCGTGCAAAATTTGGTCATAAGCCCGTTGCATAAAGGTCGAATAGATCGCAATTACCGGCTTAAAGCCCTCCACAGCTAGCCCAGCAGCCATGGTGACAGCATGCTGCTCCGCAATGCCGACATCAAAAAAGCGTTGGGGCAATTCTTTGGCAAAATAGCTTAAGCCAGTACCTTCCGGCATGGCAGCAGTAATCGCGAGAATGTTACTTTGTTGTTTTGCTAATTTGACTAAACACTTGCCAAATACCTCTGTAAAAGAGGGCCTAGTATCATGCTTATAAGTCATGCCGCTAGCAACTTCAAAAGGACCCGTTCCATGAAATTTATCGGGATTTTGCTCAGCAGGCTTATAACCCTTGCCTTTTTTAGTAATGACATGGACTAAGACTGGCCCATGCATACTTTTGGCATCCCAGAGAACTTTTTTCAAAGCTCCTAGATTATGTCCATCGATCGGACCAAGATAGGTAAAGCCCAGTTCCTCAAACAACATACCAGGCACAACTAAATGTTTGAAACTATCTTTAACACGCTCCATTGCTTTTAAGACAGTCGGTCCTATGCTAGGTATTTTACGTAGCATTTGTTCCAGTTCTTCTCTGCCTTTATAATACTTCGGGTCGGTTCGCATTCTAGTTAAATAACCGGAAAGTGCACCCACATTCTCAGCTATCGACATTTCATTATCATTTAAGATCACAATCAGATTACTATTACGATGTCCGGCCATATTTAAAGCCTCAAAAGACATCCCGCCTGTTAAAGCTCCATCACCAATTACTGCTACGACATGGTGCTTTTTATTTTGTAAATCTCTGGCTAGAGCTAAACCCAAGGCAGCAGAAACTGAAGTACTGCTATGACCTGTATTAAAACAATCATGGATACTTTCCTCCCGCTTGGGAAAGCCGGCTAATCCACAATGTTGGCGTAGACTACCAAAGCGCTGTACTCTACCAGTTAGCAATTTATGTACATAAGATTGGTGTCCCACATCCCAAACTAACTTGTCCTGGGAAGTATCAAAAACTTGGTGTAGGGCGATAGTTAATTCAACCACCCCTAAATTAGGCGCCAAATGACCCCCAGTAACCGCAACTGTATTAATTAATTCGGTCCGGATTTCGCCTGCCAATTTTTCTAACTCGGTACTAGTTAGTTTTTTCAAGATTTGGGGAGAAGTAATCTCATCTAATAGTCGCTTTTTCACTTGGTCACCTTCTCTCTAACCTTGCGCTGCTTCTTATACCTGAGAATTTTCATCCCTAATAAGTCCTCCACCCAAGCGATTACTCTGCTGACCATAAAAATCACTTGTTCTGACTGTTCTATCGCAATCTTCTTGCCGGCAGCCTTACCACCCACTGTCAAACCTGCAATAATTCCTGTCATAACTGTTGCAGCAATGGCATCATTAATACTTGGCCTACTAGCAGCTATCAAAAAAACAATAGCTGTACCTAAAGAACCACTTACCGTACCGCATATATCGCCAACTACGTCATTGCAAAAACTTGCTACCTTGTCAGCATTAGCCAACAAAATATTGGCCTGTCGCGAACCTTTAACTTTTTTGGCAGCTTTAGCATGAAAAGGATGTTCCTCAGCTACCGTAGCGGCAACTCCAATCACATCAAAAATTATTCCAATTACGATAATAGCCGAAAGCAAAATAAGGGCTAAGAGCAGATTGTGAAATCGATTGACAACAACTCCTGAGGCGATGCTCATAATTATAGCTATCACAAAGGAGATGCTCCCAATGACTACAGCCTGTCTTAATACGCCCTTTTTAATCTTCCCCAATTATTGTCACCTCATACAAAACTAAATATATAATCACTACTTGTGGCAAGTGGCAGTATACTGGGTAAATGTTGTGGCTTAGGTCTAGCAGGTTTTCCCACTCAGTGCTCCCCGATGTCGCCATCAAGGCGGTTTCCCATTATCACCGAGCTGTACCGTCACCGGATACAAGGCTAGATTACCACTTAGTCCACACTTTAATCCCCAGTATACCTTAAGCTAGTTAAACAGCCTAGGAATTTTCTTCGACAGTCTCCGCCTTCTCCTAGCCTCTTTTGCAGTGGTAGTTTCAATCAACAGTCCTGATCGCCCATGGCGCCATGTTCGGCCAGTCTGAAGGCATGATATCCGCTAACACCACTCAAGGCAGGCTACACTGCACCCAACACAAGGCCGTAACCAAGTACCAAATGCAGGTTCTCACCCCAAGCCATAGCTTACTATCCCTCAATAGTTCACCACGCACTTGGGTCTCCGCGGGGGCGGGGTCAACGCCCACATGCCATTGCGGATCGCCCCATCCCCCTTAACTCCCAGCACCAACCCCCAACTGGGCGTCGGCAGCCAGCACCAGGAACTTCATCGCTATGCCCTTTGACGGATTTTTAGGCCCGCCTTCAAAGAAGTGAATTCTGACTAGGATACTGCACCACTTGCCATCAAAGTAGTAATAAACTTAAGCATTTTCGCAATTTAAGATGATAAATTCAAATCGAATATGATTATAACATATCTATTTTTATAATACAAAGTCAGAAATAAGCCTAAATAGCCATAAATCACCTGATTATAAACTTAAAATAGAAAGGCCATACTGAAGCCTAGTAAAGCTCCTGCTAGGACTTCCGTAGGACTGTGTCCTAACAGTTCCTTCAAGCGTTCGATGCGAATCCTTTTATCTAAATAAAGTTCATCAAGCAATCTGTTTAATACTTGGGCCTGGATCATGGCTGCTCTCCGCACACCTGCAGCATCATACATTACCACTGCTGCAAAAATCGTAGCAATTGCAAACATTGGACTATCCCAGCCTGTCTGGATACCAATTGAAGTAGCCAAGGCTACAACCATGGCAGAATGTGAACTTGGCATACCACCTGCTTCTAGAAACATTCTAAACCATAATTTACGTTCGACAACTAAAACCCAAAAAACCTTCAAAATCTGAGCTACTAGCACAGCCATACTCGCGGCCCACAGTGCGCGATTGGCTAAAACAACCTCAGCTCCATACATCTGCATATATTTGTAATCCTTTCATCGCAACTGCTAACTTTCCCGCGCGAGGACGTAGCGGGCAATATCTCTCAGTAACTCAGCACTTGGTCCGAAATCAGCTAAGGCTGCTAACGCCTGCTGGACAGTTTCCTGAGCCATTATGTGAGATTCGGCTAAACCATACACAGAAGGAAAAGTAGCCTTTTCATTCCGCTGATCACTACCGACATCTTTGCCAATCTTGTCAGGATCTCCTTCAATATCTAAAATGTCATCGGTTATCTGGAAGGCCAAGCCGAGGTTCTCGGCATAGCTAGTCAGGGCAGTTAATTGCCCTGGTGAAGCATTTGCTAGCAAAGCTCCACTCCGAACGGAGGCTCGAAAAAGGGCTCCGGTTTTATGACTATGAATATAATTGAGCAAATCAACCGATGTTGCTTGATGCATAGCCTCCATATCAGCAACTTGCCCGCCTTTCATGCCCAACGTGCCCGCGGCCTGGGCAACTTCGCTAATTACCTGTAAAACTACATGCGGATGTACTCCAGGCATTGTTGCTTGCTGAGCTAACACTTCAAGGCCGATTGTTAGGAGGCCATCTCCCGCCAGGATTGCCATAGCTTCCCCAAAAACCTTATGGTTTGTTGGTCTACCCCGCCGAAAATCATCATTATCCATCGCTGGTAAATCATCATGGATTAAGGAATAGGTGTGGATTATTTCCAAGGCACAGGCTACCGGAAGCACTGCTTCCTCCTGGCCGCCCACTGCCTCAGCAGCAGCCAATACCAGTACGGGACGGAGCCGTTTCCCACCAGCAAAGATACTATAGCGCATTGCCTGGTGGATAGCTGTTGGCATTACGTCAGCTATCGGCAGAAACCCATCGAGGGCTACATCAACTAGCTTGATTGTACGATTAACTGCTGCTTTCCAGTCCATCCTCATATTGCTTACCATTCCTTATTCAAATTGTTTCTTAACTGGTTGTAATTCTAGCTTACCATCTTTGCCGTTAATAAGTAAATCTATTTTCGCTTCGGCTTCACCCAATTTTTGTTGAGTAAAACGCGAAAGGCTTACACCTTCTTGAAATAAAGCTAAAGCATCATCCAAACTTAGCGTGTCCATTTCTAATTGCCGCACGATGGTTTCTAAGCGCTCTAGTGCTGTTTCGAAGGTTAGTTCTAGTAACTTTTCATCGCACAACTCGATATCTTCAGTCTTCTTTTGCTTTTTGGCCATAAGTTTTTACCTCACCTTCTTGTCCCTCTATCAATAACCTCTTTGTTTGTGTGGATCTCGTTGACAGTACAGGCTGCCTCTCCATCCACCAGCAAGACGGTAAGCTGGTCACCGACCGCTAATTCCTGGATGCTGGTCACCCTACTGCGATCAGGACTATGCAAAGTTAAGCTGTAGCCTCTGCTTAAAGTCGCTAGCGGACTTAATACCTGTAATCTCCCAGCTAAGTCGGAAAACTGGGAACCTTTGCTCTGCACTACTTTTTCGATGCTAACTAGTAGTTGGCGTTCTAAATTGTCTAAGTACTGATTTAGCTGATTAATTCTGTCTTTTGGCCTCGTAAAAACTCCCCGTTGCAAGCAAAGTTGGAGCCGATTCTGTTGTAATTGTAATTGGCTACGGAGTCCTCGATAAATTCTTTGGCTTAAATTCTCGAGATGCCTAAATAACTCTTGCCAATCAGGCACCACCAGTTCGGCGGCAGCAGAAGGGGTCGGCGCCCGCAGGTCAGCGACAAAATCAGCAATGGTAAAGTCTGTTTCATGGCCCACCGCAGATATTACAGGTATCTTAGAGTCAAAAATTGCCCTAGCCACCGATTCGGTATTAAAGGCCCACAGTTCTTCCAGTGAACCACCGCCTCGGCCTACAATCATGGCGTCAATGGCAAGTTCTGATCCACCTGCGGCAGTATATTCATTTAAGCGAGTAATTGCTTCACTAATTTGCCTAGGTGCCTCTTCACCCTGGACAACTACTGGTACGATAATGATGTGTACTTTCGGATATCTCCGCCTAAGAATATTCAGCATATCTTGAACCGCAGCACCAGTCGGTGAAGTTACCAGCGCTAAGCGTCTTGGAAAACGTGGCAGCGTCTTTTTCTGGCTGGAGTCAAATAAACCCTCTTGCTCTAACCGCTTTTTAAGTTGTTCAAAGGCAAGGTGCAAGCTTCCTAAACCATCAGGTTCTATTTCTTCAGCATAAAACTGATACATCCCATCCCTAGGAAAAATAGTAACATATCCCCTAACCACCACACGCAGGCCATTTTCCGGTCGAAAGGCTAAATACATAGCTTTAGAGCGAAACATTACACTTTTAATAGCGCTACTTTCATCTTTTAAAGTAAAATATAGATGTCCTGAGGAATGGTGTTTATAGTTCGAAATTTCCCCTCGGATCCAAATACTGCGCAGGTTACGGTCATTATCCAGCAATCCTTTGAGATACTCCGTTAATTCCCCTACGGAAAGGATTCGGCGAGCCTGTTTTTCCTGAAATAAGTAATCCATAATTTCCTCCGAGTTCCAAAATGCCCGTAAGTTTAACACCCTATAATTATTTTGCTCTTGAAAGTTAAAAGAGGTGGCAACAGCTAAAAACTGTTCGCCACCTTTACATTATCAAATAAGTCTCTGCCCCGTCAAGCAATTTTCCTGCTTGGAACTTCCTGCCTAGAACTTCTTTAAGCTTGCTCTTGCAAATACTTGTGAATAGAGCGAGCCGCAATTTTCCCCGCCCCCATTGCTTTAATTACTGTTGCGGCACCAGTGACTATGTCACCACCAGCATAAACACCTGGCTTAGAGGTCGCACCACTCTCCTGGGTAGCAACAATATTACCCCGCTGATTAATTTCCAGGCCCTTAGTTGTCCTGGCAACTAAAGGGTTAGGTCCTTGACCAATAGCTACGATTACAGTATCCACCGGGACGAAAAACTCTGAACCTAGAACAGGAACCGGGCTTCTGCGGCCCGACTGGTCAGACTCACCCAACTCGTATTTTAAACATTCTAAAGCAATTACATTGCCATTTTCATCGCCAATAATTCCCTTGGGGTTTGTTAAGAGTTGAAAGTTAATACCTTCTTCTTCAGCATGGGCCGATTCTTCACGCCGGGCAGGCATTTCATTACGTGAACGTCGGTAAATGATAAAAACCTCATCGGCACCTAACCTTTTCGCTGTCCTGGCAGCATCCATAGCGACATTACCAGCCCCTAGCACAGCCACTCTTTTACCTATTTTGACGGGTGTGTCATATTCCGGAAACAGATAAGCTTTCATGAGATTTACTCTAGTGAGCACCTCATTAGCAGAATAGACCCCATTTAAGTTTTCACCAGGAATCTCCATAAAATGCGGCAAACCTGCTCCTGTGCCGAGAAACACCGCATCAAAGCCTTCTTGCTGTTGTAATTCATCCACAGTCATACTTTTACCAATGACAGCATTCGTAATGATCTCTACACCAATACTTTTGAGATTATTAATCTCCACTTGAACCACCTGTTTAGGTAAACGGAACTCAGGTATGCCATACATCAATACTCCTCCTGCAACATGAAGAGCCTCATAGACCGTCACCTGGTGACCTAATTTCGCTAAATCGGCTGCTGCTGTTAAACCCGCAGGTCCAGAACCGACTACAGCTACTTTTTTGCCCGTAGAGGGTGCTGGGGTAGGGACAACTCCCCCATGGAAAAGCTCAAAATCAGCGGCTACTCTTTCCAAACGGCCAATGGCCACTGGCAAACCCTTTTTACCCAAGACGCACTGGGCTTCACACTGGTTCTCCTGAGGGCAAACCCTCCCACAAACACCTGGCAAAGCGTTCTTCTCTTTAATGGTAGCAATCGCTGCTGCAAAGTCTCTTTCTTTGATTTTAGCAATAAATTGCGGAATAGGTACTTCAACAGGACAACCGGCGCGGCAGGGTTCATGCTTGCAACCCAAACAACGCAAGGCTTCCTCCACAGCAGTCTCCAGGTCATATCCTAAAGCTACCTCATCAAAATTCTGGACTCGTTGCTCTGGTGCTTGGCAAGGCATTTCATGACGCGGTATTTGTTTCGCTTTGGTTTGCTCGCTTAGTGACATCCGCACTTACCTCCACAACTTCCACTGGCAAAAGCTCTTTGTTCGGCATCAACAAAGATTTTTGCCCGGCGTAATTGCTCATTAAAGTCAACTAAATGTCCGTCAAATTCTGGCCCATCTACACAGGAGAACTTGGTTTCATTACCAACAGTCACCCTGCACGCTCCACACATTCCCGTACCATCAACCATAATTGAATTTAAACTGACAACGGTTTTAACACCATAGGGCCTGGTTGTTTCGGCTACTGCTCGCATCATTACTAAGGGGCCAATGGCATACACAACATCTATTTTCTTACCCTTTTCCAGCATTGCGCGGAGCGGCTCGGTCACAAGCCCTTTTTCCCCCACACTACCATCATCGCTGGTAATCAGTAGTTCGTCACTGACGGCTCGCATCTCTTCAGCCCAAAATAACAGTTGCTGATTGCGAGATCCAATAATGGAGATAACCTCATTACCAGCTTCTTTCAAAGCTCTAGTTATCGGAAAGACAGGAGCAACTCCGACTCCGCCACCAATACAAACAGCGGTGCCATATTGTTGAATCTCGGATGGATGACCCAGTGGACCGACAAAGTCTTGGAGATAGTCACCAACCTTAAGACAACCTAATTTACAGGTCGTTAAACCTACTTCAGCGAATATGATTGTGATACTACCACGGTGCTTGTCAAAATCAGCTATTGTTAATGGAATACGCTCACCCTTTTCATCTACCCGCAAAATTACAAATTGCCCAGGTTGAGCATTTCTAGCTACCAAAGGAGCTTCTACTTCCATTAATTGAAGCTTGGTCGACAAGACCTCCTTCTTAAGAATTTTAAACATGCTGTGCCACCTCTCTTGCTGAGTTCTCCACATTAAAGTTTTTATACTAAGCGTTTTCAGCGGTTTCTTTCCTCTCTATAATAAAAGGTTTTAAATTAATTTGCAATTTTTTGCGTAGGCACGCCCAAGTAAAGCCACCCCGACAGCATTGTCCGAACTATACGCTGGTGCAGCAAAATATAGGTGTGCCCGCACTGCTGGATGCTCTAGGCGTTGTTGCAACCTTTGCCGCAGGTACTGGTTGGCAGCAACCCCTCCAACTATCAGCACATTTTTAAGACCGGTTTCCTGGATTGCTTGCCTGAGTACCTTTTCCAAGGTGGTAGCAATACATTGCTCCACAGCCCTAGCAATCTCGGCTCCTGGCTCACCTCTAGCGATTAGACGCATAGCCTGGCTCTCCGGACCAGAAAAACTCAGCGTTAAACCTTGTACTGCAGAAGGTATAGCTAGAGCTTTAGCTCCTGCCTGGAGGGCAAGCTGTTCTAAAGCTGGACCGGCAGGAAAACTTAAACCCAAGGCAACTCCAACTCGGTCGACAAACTGGCCAGCATGCAAATCACTGGTACCACCTAACAAGGTTGTTTCAAAAAATTGCCCATCTTGTTCTTTCACGCTTAAGCTTTGTACTTTTAGTAATTCCGTTGTACCACCCGAGATATGCACGGCTAGAAATTCTGCTTGCTGTGGACCTTGGGCTGACCAAAGTCCTGCCTGCAAATGACCTTCTTGGTGGCTCGTTCTCAGTAAGGGAATGCCTAGCGTAGTCGAGATAGTCTGAGCATAGCCCTCGCCCACTTGAAACACGGGCATGTATGACCCTTCTTGAGGCCTCGGCTTGGTACTTACTGCAATTAACTTGAGCTCATGCAAATTACCATTTAGCCATAACTTTGCTAACAGGTCAGGCAATCTTGTAAGGTGCTGAAACACCGCTGCAGATTGTTGTAACCCTCGCTCACCTGTGGCTACCTCTAATAGTCTTCGCTCTTGGGCGACTAAATGGCCCTGGTCATCAACCAGGGCCAAAGAAGTTGTATAATTACTAGTATCGACCCCTAATATCAAGGGCATAGTTTCACCTCATTTGGGCAACAGCTCTTTGATGTTTCGCTTCTTGCATTTGTTAATTCCTAATTATAGGCTTCCGGATTAGCTACTACTTTACCCAAGATTCCGTTCACGAACTTACCAGATTCCTCGGTACTATACAATTTGGCCAATTCCACTGCTTCATTGACTGCCACAATATTAGGTATATCAGGGCAGTAATAAATCTCATACAGTGCTAAACGCAGGATATTACGATCTACATTGGCCATTCGCTCTAAATCCCAGTCGATAGCTACCCGGCAAATAATTTCATCGATGGCAGTCAGGTGTTCAACGGCACCAAGTAGCAGTTTACTGGCAAATTGCTCGTCCCCGGACTCCACCTCAAATTCACTAATTACCGTATTAAAGGCGGTCTCTACCGGAACCTTGCATAAATCCACCTGGAATAAACTCTTCAAGGCCGTCTCTCTGGATTGTCTTCGTGCCACGTCAATTTCTCCTCCTTAATAGTACTAGCTGTCTTTACTCCACAGACGGGATAGCAGCTCACGCCAACTACCAGCATCATCTGCGCGCTTACCTATAATATAGCCTGCAACAAGACATATAATTACAAAAATAGCTTTAACTATTCCTAATGTAACAACTAAAATCCCAAAGAGTAAACCCGCCAAGCTTCCGGTGAGCTTCCCCAAGTGATTAGTTATCAGCCAGGTCAAAACCTCACTCCACATGGTTACACCTCTTCCTCGGCTTAAAATGTTTCTTACTCCACACGTGCCCTGTTTTCTCCAGCAATGTTGGTTACTAGGATTTTAACTTCCCGTACTTCTATCCCAGCGACCTCAGCCAGGTACTCCTTAATCCTTGATTGGAGTTGATCCGAGATTGCAGGAATGTTTAAATCATTCGAAACAACTGCCTTTAAGATGATATTGACACCGCCATCCACTAGGATAATACGTGGTTTAAGTTCTTTCACTCCGGAAATCTGGTAGCTAGTTTTTAGCACTAAATTTTCAAGTGCTTCTAGGGTAATATTAACCTGCCCCAGTGGTGTGTTCTTGATTATTGTATGAGATATCACCCGCTTCTGCAAGCTGAATAACAAAAGTTTGATACTGATTAGGAATAATAACGCTAAAATCCCTGCAATTATGTATTTCTGCTGTTCTAACATGAATAAATGCTCCCAAATAATCACCGGAGTCTGCCAGCCTGACACTATCAAAAGCATAACTATTGACAGGGTCCCAGTTAGAAAGCTGTAAATTGTCAATAAAGCCCGATCAAACCATCCCATAGCATTACTCCTTCCGTGTTAACTAAAGTTAACCCCCTGACGTTGCAGGGGGTTGTAAACTAACTGTTACAGAGGGGAACCTTTATCTTACTCTTTGCTGTTCTTCTTTTGCTTCGGGTTGCGGGAAAACAACTCCCTGCACGTGGATGTTAACCTCGACCACTGCTAACCCTGTCATTGATTCAATAGCTCTTTTAACGTTACCCTGAATTTCTCCAGCTACTTCAGGAATACGCACTCCATATTCGACAATAATGAACAAATCAACAGCGGCTTCTTTCTCGCCCACTTCAACCTTAACACCTTTGTTGAAGTTTTTCCGGCCCAAAATTTCCGCAATTCCGCCAACTAAACCGCCACTCATCCCAGCTACACCTGGTACTTCTGTAGCAGCCAAACCAGCAATAATTCCTACTACTTCGTCAGCAATGCGAATCGAACCACCATCGCCCCGACGTTCAAGTATTTGGTTTTTCTCCGTCATAGGAAAAGCACCTCCCACATTATCAATTTATCCATATCATTCCCAAGTCTTAGCAATTTTATTATAACAGAAATTATTACTAGTCACAACAAAAAGCTAGAGTACATGCAAACAAACATGTACTCTGAGTTATTATTCCTCTGGTAATAATCTGCGTTGAATAAAGTTGGTATAGACTTCCCCTCTTCGAAAAAAGGCATTCTCTAAAATACGATGGTGAAAAGGTATGGTTGTTTTAATTCCCTCGATCACAAATTCATTGAGGGCACGTTCCATCCTATTCATAGCTTCTTCGCGGGTTTGTCCCCAGACAATTAACTTTCCTACCATCGAATCATAATTCGGCGGAATCGTGTATCCTGCATAAACGGCACTGTCAACTCTTACCCCGGGTCCTCCTGGTGGATGATAGGCTGTCACGGTACCTGGAGAAGGCATAAAGTTTGTAGCTGGGTCTTCAGCATTAGTTCGGCCTTCCATCGCCCAACCCCTGATTT
>CAZKEO010000017.1:0-12253 GCA_964551785.1 uncultured Eubacteriales bacterium
GCAGCGGTTTACTGGTATTTGCGTTAGCCATTTTGATCTATCTCATCGGCGCCGGGGCGGAAAAAAGGCTTACTTCTGCTCTGTACTTGGGATATTTAGGAGTACTGACCTTTATAGCTGCAGATAGATTTATACTATTAGGCCAGGAAGAACAAACGGGGCAGACCTGGTTCTGGATTCTTGGAGGGCTGTCATTGGCCCTGGCGGGCCAGGCAGTATTTATACTATTGCAGCAGCGGGTACTGTCTGAATGGGCAGATAACAAAAATAAGTTCAATCTTTCCTTCGGGGTTTTGGCCGGAGTTGCTTTTGTTGCTGCCAGTATCTGGTTCAGCTCTAATACCGGGGTAATTAATAAATTATCTAATTTTAACTACCTTGTGAGTGGAATGCATCGCATAAGGATGATAGAAACTGCCTTTAAAATGACTATAGACCGTCCAATATTGGGTTGGGGTGGCGGCGGTTGGCAGGAAGCTTATAAAGCTCATATGGATTACCGGTTACCCAGCAGTGAAGTGCACAGTTATTATCTTCAACTGGGAGTTGAAACCGGGGTTCTTGGCCTTCTTGTTATAGCGGGAATATTGGTCTCCTTCCTTTATCTAGCCCACGGCCTGTATTGTGGAAGTAAAGAAAAACCGTCCCGACGGCACTTGGTTTGGATTTTAACGGCTGCCTTCTTAATGATTGCCGGGCATGCGCTGATAGATTTCGACCTGTCTCTTTCATCTTTAACCATAGTGTTGTGGAGTATATTTGGAATCATATCCGGGCTGACCCGGGGAGAGCCTGTACCAGAATTCAATCGAGAACGCAAAAAACATGCGCCGCAGAATTATGTCCCCCTTGGGGTAGCAACAACTCTAATTATTGTCATATTTATAGGCGGCTTTTGCCTGGCGCAGTCGCGTAATATGATGAGGCAGGGTATAGAGCAACTTAAGTCCCAAAAGTTAGAAAAAGGAATGGTATATATAGAGAAAGCTTGCAGTTATGCTCCTTTTAAGGCTGATCACCACATAACTCTGTCGCAAATCTATAACATCCTGGGCAAAAAAGATAAAGCTATGGATGAGGCCCGGCAGGGTGTGAGTCTAAGTCAATATGACATACAGCCGAGGAATAACCTCATAAAAATCGCTTTTGCAGTCGGTGACTATCAAACAGCGGCAAGAGCCGCATCCAGGACAATTGAATTAGCTCCTAACGAGATAAGTGTATATGAAACTTATGCAATGGTACTCAACAAATTAGGCTTGGAAGAACTGAAGGCAGGCAATAAAGCGCAAGCTAAAAAGTATTTTGCCGGAGCGTTAGAAACACCGGATTTGGTAAAAAAGCGGGTAAAAAATCTAGACGAAACAGATGAAAAGATGTGGAAAGGCCCCACGCTTGAAGTAACCCCCGAGATAAATCTACAAATCGGAAAAGCTAATTACTGGCTGGGAGATTTTAAAGCGGCAGAAGAGAATCTAAAACAGGCTTTGCGGGATAACAATTTAACAGGTAAAGCCCTGATGTACATGGCTATGCTGAAGGAACAGCAGGGGAATAGACAAAAGGCTGATGAGCTATTAAAACAGGCCGAAAAGGCTACTTCCAGTATAAAACAGCAGTAAGAAAGCTGGATAGAATACAAGTGCTATAGAAATTAACGGCAATTCTAAAAGGATTGTGCATCAGAGTCAAGGAAAAAGACCACCCAATTTTGGGTAGCCTTTTTTTGGACAAGGAGTGATCTATCGATAACTTATCATACCAATTTAACTGTACCTAGCTGTACTCTGCTGTATTGTACCAATGTGGATTTCTGCCTTGCCTAACCATTATAGCATAACCACTATGTTGACTCTTTATACATGGTAATTAAAAAAATAAGATTATTTAAAATATCCCCAAAATATCTCTTCCAGCCCGCACGGCAGCCACATTTAGCTGGTAGGCCAGGGAAATTTCCGTATGGGCAGCAAAGCCACACCAGTGGCAAGCTGGGCTGTCAGTCCGGTTTTTGAGATAACAGCCTTGGGTATAACTGCCGTCTGGGTCTACATTAGCCATCATCCAGTGTTCACAGCTCCAGTTGTTGTTTTTCAAAACCTCCAAAGCTGCCAGACTGTCCATCACCGGCAGACCTTCCTGCTTGAGTTGCTGTAATTGTTCCAGTACCCAGGATCGGTCTTCCCAACTGCAGGTCATGTCGTCTGACTCGGCATAAGGGTAGAAAAACTGGATGGTAATGCCGCGCACCTTGTCACACAGGAAGCGTACTAACTCGGGGATTTCTTGGACGTTGTAGCGATTGATGGTGATATTGGCAAAAATCCGTGGCTGATTGTTAGCATCAGGATTGGCTTTAATCCACTTTTGGTTTGCAACTGCAATGTTTCCCATAATACGCTCAAAACTAGGACCACGCAGACGGTCATGAGTTTCCTGTAGGCCATCAATGCTGACCCATATGGCGTCAGCCGCTACCTCTAATGGCAAGGTACCATTGGTAGTCACCCCTACTGTATAAAAATAGCGTTTAGCCAAGTCGACCACATCTTGAAGCGTTCTTTCCCCATCACGCCACAGTAAAGGCTCTCCACCCTCTAAAATCACAATCCGAATCCCGTCACGATACAGACGCGGAAACAAGCTGGTCAACTGCTCCCAACTGAGATCGGCACTCTCTCTACGCCAATAGGGGCACTGGCCACAGCGCAGGGTACAACGGTGGGTTAACTTAATACCCGCCAGAATGGGCTGTTTCCGGCCCGTTTTTGCTTTTAAAAAATAGGAAGCTAAATATGCTAATCGAGTAAAGTTCATTCACATCACCTAATCTATAGTATAATAAAAATAACCTCTGGCGCAAAGGATAATCTTTGGAGAGCTCCACGCTAGGTTACAGTAGTCATAATTCTAACGAGAAGAGGTAGTAGGATGCCGCAATACCAGAAGCTAAGAGCCAACCCCGGGAAGCTTAGACAAACTAGCTTGCAAGTAACCGAGCCTAGCGAATTGATGAAGTTTTTACTGGCCCAAATGCCAGGCAAGGGTCGTAATAATATTAAGCAACTCTTGGCCCACCGCCAAATCATAGTAGACGATGTAGTAGTTACCCAATATAACCATCCCTTAGGAGCAGGTCAACAGGTCATTATTAATTGGACCAAAGTGCCTGAGCAGCCAGCCCTAAGGCTGGAAATCTTATTTGAAGACTCCTATCTGATTGTTATTAAGAAGCCAGCCGGTCTGCTCTCAATCGCTACTGCGCAAGAAAAGGAACAGACAGCTTATAGTATTTTAAGTGAGCATCTGAAGAAAACTAATCCCCAGCACCGCATTTTTGTGGTGCACCGACTGGATCGGGAAACCTCTGGGGTGATGCTGTTTGCCAAGAGTGTCGAAATTCAGCAAGCTTTGCAAAATGCTTGGCAGGAGGTTGTCTTGGAGCGCTTATACGTCGCAGTTGCCGAAGGTCAAGTTTCTAAAGCGCAGGGATCCATAACCTCTTGGCTAAAGGAAAGTAAAACTCTCCTAATGTACTCTAGTCGCACCCCTAATGACGGCCAAAAAGCCATCACCCACTACCGAGTTCTAAAGCAGAATAAACTGTATTCGCTGTTAGAGTTGGAACTAGAAACCGGACGCAAAAACCAAATCCGGGTCCACTTGCAAGACCTCGGTCACAGTATCATCGGGGATAAAAAGTATGGGTCTACCAAAAATCCGCTGCAACGTTTAGGCCTCCATGCAAGGGTCCTGGCCTTCCGGCATCCGGTAACCGGTCAAACGGTACGCTTTGAAACCCCCATCCCCCCAGAATTTCTGAACCTATTTAGATAGACTTAACGTTAGCTTGCTTAACTTTAAGAACGTAGTAAGTCTTGAAGGAGGTTTAATATGGATATAGGACGCTTTAGTTTAATATTAGTAGCTATTGTTATTGTAATGTTTATCCTCACCTATCTTCTACATTGGTACTTTCGGCATAAGCCTAAAGCCAAGTATTTCTTACCCCTCTTAGCCTTGGTGCTCTGCTTATACAACTTCTTCATGTCCCGAACTGTCCACAACGGCTTCCAAGATCTAGCCTACCTAGTCGTTGCCATGCTCTTCGGAGCAGCAACCCTAGCAAGCTTCTTAAGTTGCCTCTTCCTAGATTATCTGCTCCCTAGATGGAGGCGCTAAGACGGCATTACACTAAGACCTCAAACTAAGACCTAAATAAAAACTTAAATAAAAACTATGATGCTAAGTCCTTAAAAACTAAGTCCTTAAAAACTAAGTCCTATATGCGTAAGCCTTTAAACGCTAAAAGACAGTGCTGGATCCCATGCACTGTCTTTCTTTATTCTCAAAACACCCCAAAGATTTAGCTTAACAAAAAAAGGCTGACAATCGAAACCCCCTAACTAAGTCAGCCCAGGTCGGTGATCTGTTCCGGTTGCAGAGCGATTTGGTTTTGCACCGTGCAGTTCTTAACGCAGGTATGCAATAAAATAGCCCCGCGAGGCAGGACGCCGAGCGCCCTGGCGGTGGTCACGGACGACCACTCGACAGGGTTGGGCAATTTTATTAGCATACCAAGTTTAGAAATGCTAGGTGCGGAACCATTAGCTCCAAACCGGACAGATCACCGACCGGAGAGATTATCGACCGGCAACCTATTAGCTTGGATTCTTTATTTTCAGCTCCAAACTAATTTTTATTCTGTCTGAGAGTAGCTGTTAATAGATTATAACGAGGAAGTAAAAAAAGATGGGTGATTAAAATGAACATGGCTGGTTTAAATGAAACCCCCCGCGGTAATCGGCTCCACATCGCGATTTTTGGCAGGCGTAATGCTGGCAAGTCTAGCTTGATTAATGCCTTGACCAAGCAGGATTTAGCGATTGTCTCCGAGGTACCTGGGACTACCACTGATCCGGTCTATAAGTCGATGGAAATCCTGCCCATTGGTCCAGTGGTTATTATTGATACAGCGGGCATTGATGATGCCAGTGAGTTAGGGAGGTTGCGGGTTAATAAGACGCTTGGGGTGCTGAAAAATGCTGATTTAATGCTGTTGGTGTTAACACCTGAACAGGAGGTTGGCAATTATGAATTAAGCCTCATTCAACAGGCTTGGGATCAGGGGATGCCGGTTGTAGGGGTCTTAAATAAACTCGACCTGCAGAGCCAAGTTGACCCAGCGGAGTTATCAGCTAGCCTTGGTATTGCTGTGGTGCCGGTCAGTGCACTTACAGGACAGGGTATTGAAGCGTTGAAGCAAGAGATTATACGCTCGGCCCCGAAGGATTGGATGGGTTCAAGTATTCTGGGAGATTTGCTGGATCCTGGGGATACGGTGGTCTTAGTGGTACCGATTGACCTGGCTGCTCCCAAAGGTCGGATTATTTTGCCCCAGGTGCAGTGCCTGCGAGATATTTTGGATCATGGCTGTCAGGCTTTGGTGGTGACCGAGCGGGGCTTAAAGAAAGCGTTGACCGACTTGCGTAGCAAGCCAAAGCTGGTAGTGACCGACTCACAGGTTTTTTTACAGGTGGACTCGGAAACTCCTGCTGAGATTATGTTAACCTCCTTTTCCATTTTATTTGCGCGTTACAAGGGCAGTCTGGAGAGTCAGATTGCAGGTGCCTTGGCCATTCAAAAATTAAAACCTGGGGACCGGGTGCTGGTAGCAGAAGCTTGTACCCATCACCGGGTGGCTGATGATATTGGGACCGTCAAAATACCTCGTTGGCTCAATCAGCGAGTGGGTGGTGAATTGCAGTATGACTGCTCAACTGGACTTGAACTGCCCAAACAGCTGGAGCAATATAAGCTGATTGTTCACTGTGGGGCCTGTATGATTAACCGCAGGGAAATGCTCTATCGGCTGTTACAGGCCAAAAAAGCAGGGGTGCCCATTGTCAATTATGGGGTACTAATCGCCTATTTGCATGGCATCTTAAATCGGGCGTTATCTCCTTTTCCTACTGCTTTACAGTTATTTGAGAATTCATAAGTGAGGTGGAAGGCAAGGTTGTTTGAGCAGGTATTAGCACGCGCCTGCAGGGCCGCCTTCAAAGGCTTAAATGGCTGCGTGAATCGGTGGGGTTTCGCCCAGGCAGTAGAGTTGGTGGCAAAAGTCGGTCGGGTGGTGAGTACTGGTTACGGACATTCTCTAATTCGTCCTCCTCAAAACTAAAAGATAAAGGAAGTGAGTTTGTGTGGCTGCTTCCCAAGCAGATTTTATCAACGAAAAGCTTATTTTTACCTTGCTGGAAAAAGCGCAAGGTGTTCCCTTGGCGGAGACCGCCCGCATCCTGGAAAAGGCGGCGTTTGCTAAAGGGCTTACCCCCTGGGAAGTTGCAGTACTGCTCCAGGCAGATGATAACCAAGTTTTGGACCAAATTTTCCATATCGCTAACCAAATTAAAGAAGCAATTTACGGTAAAAGGCTGGTCTTTTTCGCTCCACTCTATATCAGTGACTTTTGTGTAAATAACTGTCAATATTGTGGTTATCGGCACGATAATCACTTTAGTCGCCGCCGCCTCTCCCTAACTGAAATTAAGCAGGAGGTACTCGTCTTAGAGGGCATGGGTCACAAACGACTAGCGCTAGAATGTGGTGAAGATGACCAGCATTGTCCACTAGAGTACGTATTGGAAGCCTTGGCGACCATTTATGCTGTCAAAGCCCAGCATGGTAGTATCAGACGGGTTAATGTCAACATCGCTGCCACCACTGTAGAAAATTACCGTAAGCTTGCGGAGGCAAAGATTGGGACCTACATTTTGTTTCAGGAAACCTACCACCGTGCCACCTATCATCAGATGCACCCCTCGGGTCCCAAAGCTGATTATGCTTGGCATACCTGTGCCATGGATCGAGCTATGGCAGGTGGTATCGACGATGTCGGGATGGGGGTGCTCTTTGGCCTTCATGATTATAAATTTGAAGTCTTGGGGCTACTTTTTCATGCCTTACACTTGGAAGATGTGTATGGAGTAGGACCCCATACCATCTCAGTCCCTCGTCTGCGGCCAGCCCAGGGTATTAGTCTGGAGAACTTTCCACACCTAGTTACTGATGCTGAATTCAAAAAGCTAATTGCCATCCTGCGGTTAGCTGTTCCCTATACCGGCTTAATCATTTCTACCAGAGAAACTGCTGTCTTTCGGCAAGAGCTGTTAGCAGTGGGCATTTCCCAGCTTAGTGCCGCCTCCTGCACAGGGGTAGGTGGCTATCAGCAGGAAAAAGCCTGTACCTCTGCAGGGCAAGCAGAGTGCATTGGGGAGCAAATAGATACTACTACAGAGCGACACAGCTGTTTAGGCCAAGAGCAGAGCAGATCAGAGAAAGTTGCTCCCCAGTTTCAGGTGGAAGATCAGCGGAGCCTGGACGAGGTTGTCAGCAGTATCTGCCAAGCTGGTCACTTGCCTAGCTTTTGTACGGCTTGTTATCGCAGAGGACGTACTGGTGACCGCTTCATGGAGTTAGCCAAGCGCGGCCAGATCCAGCACGTCTGTCAACCCAATGCATTACTGACCTTCAAAGAGTTTCTCTTGGATTACGCTTCGCTTGCCACTAGGCAAATCGGGGAACAGACCATCGCTCGCCATCTAGAACTGGTCAGCAATCCTGCAATTAGGCAAGAAGCAGAGCGCAGACTAGAGCAGGTGGAACAGGGAGCCCGGGATCTCTACTTCTAACTAACCAAGAAAAAGGGCAAAGAAAAGAAGCAGCCCCGATAACATGCAGAGTAGCAGTTAGTCGCCCCGTCAGAGAGGATATCGGAAGTTAGTAGCTGTTAAGCTGTGGCACCAATTGCATTAGTTGCTAACTTGGATAAAATTCTAAAAGCCTAGGGAGGTTACCTGTTCCGGTTTAGGAGCATCTCACATAGAGCTGCTGCGAACTATGTGCAATGCTCCGGACCGGCAACAGGTAACCGACTGGCAAAGCATAACCCCAGCAACGACCCTAAATAGTGCCCACTACCGACCTAACTACCGACCTGATTACTAACCCGAAGCCTGCAAATTATCAGGCTTCTTTTTCTTTGCCCCTCACATAAGAAGGGGCTTTCCTGCTCAAACTAACAGGTAGTACCAGTATCTGCGTCAGGATTAGAAAAAGGAGTGGTGACCCTGCTTACACAGGAACTTGTTCAGGATCAGCAAAAACAGGCCGAGTTGGATCAAGTGATTGCAAGCATTGGAGAGAAAAGAGGTCAACTAATTTGGGTGTTGCACCAGGCCCAGCAGATTTTTGGGTATCTACCTGAGGGTGTGCAGTGCTATATTGCCGATAAGCTAACTATCCCCATTAGCGAAGTTGCTGGGGTGGTAAGCTTCTACAGCCTTTTTTCTACTAAGCCTAAGGGTAAACACACGATAGGTGTCTGTTTAGGTACAGCTTGTTATGTCAAAGGGGCTCAGGATATTCTCAATACTATCAAAAAGGAACTGCAGATTGATATTGAACAAACCACCCAAGATGGGCTGTTCACTTTGACCAGTTCCCGTTGTATCGGTGCCTGCGGCCTCGCTCCGGTTATGGCCATTGATGGCGAAATCTATGGACGCATCAAGGCGTCCGATGTAGTAGGTATTTTAGATAAATACCGTCAGGTGGCGGCGAAAGGGGTGGAGGCGGTTGGCAGTCCAGTCCATTGAAGAACTACAAGCAGTAAAAGCACGTTATCAACCTACCCTAGCTGCCCGGCTGGGTGATATCAAAGGAACTGAGCGGTATCAGGTGATGGTTTGTGCGGGGACAGGATGTACAGCCTCTCGCAGTGGGAAGGTGCATGAGGCTTTAGAGCGGGAATTGCAAAGGCATAATTTGGGTAACCAAGTACGGGTAGCCCAAACAGGGTGTTTTGGTTTCTGTGAGTTGGGGCCGATAATCGTGGTTTACCCTGACCAGATTTTTTACTGCCGGGTTAGTGAAGAAGATGTTCAAGAGTTGGTGGCAGAGCAGTTTGTGCAGCATCGTCCTTTAGAACGACTGCTGTATACCTCGCCGGAAACGGGGAAAATCCAACGTACTTTAGAGGAAAATGAGTTTTTCCACCCCCAAAAGCGGGTGGTTTTAAGTAATTGTGGCTTAATTAACCCTGAGGACATTGGCGAATATGTTGCCATGGACGGTTATTTTGCCTTAGCGGATGTTTTAGCTAAAAAACAACCAGAGCAAATCATCGACTCCGTAATTAAGTCTGGCTTACGTGGCCGTGGTGGCGGTGGTTTTCCCTCTGGGCGCAAGTGGCTCTTTACCGCTCAAGCGGAAGCTGATACTAAGTATGTCGTTTGTAACGCTGATGAGGGTGATCCTGGAGCCTTCATGGATCGCAGCATTCTAGAGGGAGATCCTCACTCAGTATTAGAAGCAATGGCCATAGCTGGTTATGCTGTAGGGGCTCATGAGGGCTTTATTTACGTTAGAGCAGAATATCCGATTGCAGTCCATCGTTTGGAGGTTGCTATCAAACAAGCCACCGAACTGGGTGTCTTGGGGAAAAATATCCTCAATAGTGGTTTTGATTTTGTAGTTGATTTACGCTTAGGAGCGGGAGCCTTTGTTTGTGGTGAAGAAACTGCCTTACTACATTCCGCCATTGGAGGGCGGGGAGAACCGCGCCCCAGGCCACCTTTTCCTGCCATGTCAGGTTTGTGGGATAAACCAACCTTACTCAACAATGTCGAGACCTTTGCTAATATCCCCAGGATCATGCGGGAGGGCTGGGAATGGTATGCTAGCCTAGGTACGGAGAAGAGCAAGGGTACAAAAATCTTCTCCTTAGCCGGTAAAATCAACAATACAGGTTTAATTGAGGTACCAATGGGGACCAGTTTGAGGACCATCATTTTTGATATTGGTGGCGGTATCCCCCAGGGCAAAAAGTTTAAGGCAGTTCAAACCGGAGGGCCTTCTGGGGGATGTCTCCCCGAAGCGTTGCTAGAGACTCCAGTGGACTACGATAGTCTCAATGCAATTGGCTCGATGATGGGTTCAGGTGGCTTGATAGTCATGGACGAGACAGACTGCATGGTCGATATTGCGCGCTTTTATCTTGAATTTACCCAAGATGAGTCCTGTGGTAAGTGCACCCCCTGTCGGATTGGCACCAAACGGTTGCTGGAAATTCTCGAAAAGATTACCGATGGTAAAGGCGAAATGCATGACTTAGACATCCTTGAGGATATGAGCCATGACATCAAGGAAGCCTCGCTTTGTGGTTTAGGGCAAACCGCACCCAATCCAGTGTTGAGTGCACTACACCATTTTCGGGAGGAATTTGATGCCCATATTAGGGATAAATACTGTCCGGCTGGAGTATGTAAGGCGCTCTCCAAAATGCACATTGAGTCAGAGAAATGTAAAAAATGTAGTTTGTGTGCCAAAGCTTGTCCGGTTAATGCGATTACCGGTGAGGTGAAAAAAACACCTTATGCTATCAATCCGGAGCTTTGTACTAATTGTGGGGTTTGCCAGGAAAAGTGCCCCTTTGAAGCCATCACAAGACATTAAAGCTGCACCAGAAAGGAGGGAACCTAATGGAACAAAATCAAGTAGAAAATACCAAACTGCAAAGTGTTTCTGATGAAGAGGGTTATAACCATCAGGAGCAGGAGACTGTTTCTTTGACCATCGACAGTAGGACGATAACTGCCCCTAAAGGGCTGTCTGTCTTGGAAGCTGCTAAGCAGGTAGGTATTCATATCCCAAGTCTCTGTTACCTGAAAGAAATCAATGAAATTGGAGCCTGCCGGGTCTGTTTGGTGGAAATTGAGGGAGTCAAAACTCTCCAAGCCTCTTGTGTTTATCCTGTTTCGGAAGGGTTAAAGGTTAGCACTCAAAATAGTCGGGTCAGACGAGCCCGCCAGCGCGTGGTGGAACTGCTGCTCTCAGACCACCACCGGGAGTGCACCACCTGTATCCGGAATTTAAACTGTGAACTCCAAAACATAGCTGACGACCTTGGGATCCGTAATCTTGAAAGTACTGGCGAAACACCAAATTACGAAATTCACCACGCTAATCCTACTATCCAGCGCGATTATAATAAGTGTATCCACTGCCGGCGTTGTGAAGCGATTTGTGCTAAAGTTCAAGAGTGTTATGTCTATTCAGCCCAGAACAGGGGCTATGATACTGTAATTGCCCCAGCCTTTATGCGAGATTTGGGAAATGTAGCTTGTATCATGTGTGGGCAGTGTGTCATCGCCTGTCCAACTGGCTCTCTTACCGAAATTGAACACACCTCAGAGGCTTGGAAAGCGATTGAAGATCCTAATTTGCATGTAGTTGTGCAAGCCGCACCTTCCATCCGAGTTACCTTAGGAGAAATCTTTGGCCTCCCGGTGGGAACCAATGTGACTGGTAAAATGGTTGCTGCGCTTAGACGATTAGGGTTTGATGAGGTCTTTGCCACCGACTTTACGGCTGATCTAACCATTATGGAAGAGGCTACCGAACTTCTGGAACGGATCGAGCAAGGCCATCTACCCTTATTGACCTCCTGTTGTCCGGGTTGGATTAAGTTTTGTGAGCATTTTTATCCAGAGTTTATTGACAAGTTATCGACCTGTAAATCACCTCATGAAATGTTTGGGGCATTAAGCAAAACTTATCATGCTCAAAAAAGAGGCATAGACCCGAAAAAAATTGTCAATGTTGCGATTATGCCGTGTACAGCCAAGGTGTACGAAGCTTCTCGGCCAGAGATGGGTTGGGAGGGTTTCCGGGATGTTGACATTGTACTGACCACCAGGGAACTAGGTCGCATGATAAGACAGGCTGGAATCGATTTCCACAGTCTCCCTGATGAGAAGTTTGACACTCCTTTAGGGGAATATAGCGGAGCTGGAACCATTTTTGGGGCTACAGGTGGCGTGATGGAAGCAGCTCTGAGGACAGCGCTACGCTTAATAAATCATGGAAAGGGGATCGAAGATTCTTCTAATGACGAAATCAGAGAGCAAACTATCGAATTCGAGGAAATAAGAGGACAGTCTGGCCTCAAGGAATCCAATGTTCGTTTAGGAGACCATGAACTACGGATAGCTGTGGTGCATGGCACTAAAAATGCCCGGCGGATTCTCGAGTCAATTTTGGCTGGCGAACATTATGACTATATTGAAATCATGGCTTGTCCGGGTGGCTGCGTAGGTGGAGGCGGACAACCAGTGCTAGGGGGACGGGATCATAAATTTATTTCCCTGGACTACCGCCATAACAGAGCTGAGGCTTTGGACGAAATTGA
>CAZKEO010000018.1:0-11794 GCA_964551785.1 uncultured Eubacteriales bacterium
ATCCGTTTCAGACAGCGCGCCGAATAGCCGGCGAGCAGCGATCCGTCGCCGCGCCGGTATCTGGCCGCGAGCGCCTCGGTCAGGGTGCGGACGTCGGCGACCGCGAGGTTCATGCCCTTCGCCCCGGTCGGCGGCACGATATGGGCGGCGTCGCCGGCGAGATCGAGCAGGCCATGCTGCATCGGCTCGGCGACGAAGCTCCGCATCGGCGTGATGCCCTTCTGCAGCACCGGCCCCTCCTTCAAGTGCCAGCCGCCATCGCTCTCCAGGCGCTTGTGCAGCTCGTCCCAGATGCGCCGGTCGGGCCAGGTGGCGATGTCCTCCTGGGGATCGCACTGCAGGTAGAGCCGCGTGATCTGCGGCGAGCGCATGGAGAAGAGCGCGAAGCCGTCGGGATGGTGCGCGTAGATCAGTTCCTCCTGCGCCGGCGCGGCGTCGGCCAGGATGCCGAGCCAGGCGAAGGGGTAGGTCCGCTCGAACTCACGGATGCGATCTGTTGGAATGCAGGTGCGGCAGACGCCGCGGAACCCGTCGCAGCCGACGATGAAGTCGCAGTCCACCTGATGGTCCTCGCCCAGGATCCGCCAGGTGATCCAGGGAAAGTCGCCCAGGAAGCCGTCGGGAAAGACATCCTCGGCCTCGAAGTGAATCTCGCCGCCATCGGCCAGCCGGCGGTCGATCAGGTCCTTCACCACCTCGTGCTGGCCGTAGACCGTCACCGTCTTGCCGCCGCTGAGGCCGGCGAGGTCGATGCGGTGGCGCCTGCCGCGCACCGCGAACTCGATGCCGCGGTGGACCATGCCTTCGCGGTCCAGGCGGTGGCCGAGACCGGTCGCGCGCAGCAGATCGGCGGTCCCCTGCTCCAGCACGCCGGCGCGGACGCGCTGCTCGACGTGTTCGCGCGTCTGCCGCTCCACGATGACGGTTTCGATGCCGGCCAGATGCAGCAGGTGCGACAGCAGCAGGTGCGCGTCCAGGTTGGCGTCAACTTCTTCGTCCTGCATTGGCTTTCCAGACTTGGTCGCTAGCTTGTTCATTAAGTGTTGCTGCTTGATGATTTCCTGTTGAAGTTCACTGCGTCCCATCATGATCGCCTCCTTAGTTACTTTGATAGAATCTGATAAAAACAAAAACCTACAGACTTATAAAAGTTATGTAGGTTGCAGCACAGAGAAATACTACTGTCGGCAACCCGGCTATCATAGTATAAAAGTATACCGTAGACCCGAGGTTTTGCGCCCTTATCTTTCGATAAGTTTGCCATTTCGTGTATTGGCTTGTCCAATATTATTCAATTTTACTTGTTTTCACTCGCTTATTTATAATATAACACAACAATCCCCCAATTTATGTAAAAATATGTCGACTAAAAAAATTTTTTTGATTAACCAACACTATACAGCCTAGCTCTCCGCTTTTCACGACGCTTTTTTTTCAAGATTAGTAGTCTAGTGACAAAGAAGACCACTAGAAGCCCTAGCAGTATCCCACTAGTCCAGATTAGTTGCGGTGAAAACATTTGCTTAGGTTCGACGTTATTAGCAGCCAGCAATTCTACTTGTCCGATATCTCTACCATCTAAATTATAGATGACTTTACCTACTAGCGTACCTTTGGCTAAGGGGGCACGGAGATTTTTAGCCAATTCAAGCCGCAAGCTAGGTTTCACCACTCCACCTCTACTTACGGTATGAGCTAGACTCCGCGCAGTAACTGCTTGGATAGGTGTGACTCCGTTTTCAACAGTAACCGTTTGCATAAACTGATTAGCATCTACTAATTTGACTGTTTGGTAATTGGCAAAACCATATTCCAGCATAGTGCTTACATCTTGCCAAATATTTTTACCAACGCTATTTAAAACTACCGCAATAAATTCCTGATCACCACGTTTAGCCGAACCCACCAGACACTGCTGAGCCAAAACAGTGTAACCTGTTTTAATCCCGTTTGAGCCGTCTAATCTCCATAAAAGCTTATTGTGGTTTGCTAATCTGGTTAAGGCATCCGCCGGTGTGCGGTTAATATCCTTAAACTTTGTCCCTGCTATCTCCCGAAACTTGGCGTTTTCCATCCCTGCTTTAGAGATTAAAGCCAAGTCATGAGCAGTAGTGTAATGCTCAGGATTTGGTAACCCATTAGGATTCACAAAATGCGAATTAACGGCCCCTAAAGCTTTTGCTTTGGCATTCATTAATTCAGTAAAACCTTCTACAGACCCACCAATATGTTCTGCAATAGCTACTGCAGCATCATTAGCTGAGTTCAGTAATAAGGCATAAAGTAGTTCCTCTAAAGTTATTACTTCCCCTTCTTGGAGCCAAATTGAACTACCATCAGCTAAGGGGGGATTCTTCCCAATTAACACTTTATCAGCAAGCTCGCCGCGTTCCAGCGCAACAAGTGCTGTTAATATTTTAGTAGTACTGGCCGGATACGTTCTGGCATCCGCATTTCTGGCAAAAATGATATTCCCGGAAACAGAATCAATTAACACTGCACTTTTCCCCACAACCTGAGGCGGGATTGCCTGAGCAGTGGCCCCATTGTTCGTTGCTGCACTCGCTACGCTCTGTGCGGCTAAAAATATTAAGCACAGCATGGCTGTTAGAACCCGTAATAACTTCATCATATCACCTTTGCACTATATATTTGGGGCGAAAGTTTTACAATAAATACAACTAGATTCTTCTTTTTCGACATCCGACTTGATTTTCCTCTTTTTAGCTGAATACTATTCTAACAAAAGCAACCCACACCAAGTAACATTATTTTGTACTGGAAAGACAATCGGCATCCCTAGTTTATGAGAGGTGGCAAAAACATCCACCCCGACAGCCTCTAAGGAAGGCCTCGCCTGAAATGGATACCGGCACTTTTTAACAGCTGGTCCTACACACTCTGGACACAGTTTACAACAACCTCCGATAAAACCTGTCGCAAAACGAAAGCCCTCCGCAAAGGCCTGACTTTCTGCCCAGTTAATAACTTTGTGCAACTCATTTGCACCGGCGTATACTAATTCACGACTGGTTTCTGATGCAAGCAATTCAATTCCTAGATCCTTTTGCTCTGGGAGTGAGGATGTTAACTGGACAAAAATCGCCTGTCGATAACAAGCTAAATATTTTTCAAATTCCTCAACCGTCATACAAAAGGGCGGGCATTGGAGATTTTGTTCATAACTATCACAACGGGGAACTTGGCATTTTAGCCGGACCCTAGCGTCGATCACCAGCTGATTGGTTGCAATCAGCTGGGCATGGGTAGCCCCTTGAGCGAGCAGACCTTGAACTAAAGCCTCGATCTTAGACATGGTGGAGTACACCTCCTCGTTGTAACCCGTACCAGAAAAAGACCAGCAACAAAACTATAATCAGGAGTAGTTGCCCTAATTTATTAACCTCCCAAGAATTATCTTCTTTCAAGCCCACTGCATTACTAACTAGGTATCCCCCTAGCAAGCCACCCACATGGGCATAATTATCGATGCCTGGATTCATAAAACCAAAAGCTAAATTCACTGCCAGAGCTGCAATAATCCCACCGCCTAAGCCTTGAGAAAAAATATGGGGTTCCCGCCGACCAAAATATAGTAATGCCCCAAACAAGCCAAAAATGGCTCCCGACGCCCCGGCAGAAAGATGCGGGGAGAAAACAAAGCTGGCAATACTACCTGCTAGTCCGGACAAGACATAGATTATGGCGTATTTAGCTGAACCGAAAAGATACTCGACGCCTTTACCCAATTGGTAGAGGGCATAACTGTTGAAGATGAGATGTAGTGAGCCGATATGAATAAACATTGAAGTAAATAGGCGCCAGTATTCACCTGCCTTGATATAGGGTGTGTATTTGGCCCCAAAGAGAATGAGAATTTCGGAATTTTCAGATCTACTAAGCTGTTGACTACCATCTGCTCCCCCAAAGATCCATCCCCATAGGGTCATCAACAAAAAAACCAACCCATTAACTAGCAAGATAGCTATTGTTACTTTAGGTTTCTGCTGATCATCGAAAAACTTATCGACCCTACCGTGTTGATCTTCAGCATCGTCGTCTATTCTCTCAGCACTTGGTGAAAAACAGCTTTTCAATAACTCTGGAGAAAGAAAAACCCACCAAGGTGTCCCCTGATGTTTCCACACCTCACTCGTCGCTAAATCCACTATCCAGACGAGTGAATAATTATTCTGCCAAAAGGCTTTTCGTTGTAATGACATTATTTTTGTTCGAGTTTCCTGGGAAATACCCTGGTGGAAAACCAGCACAGTAATTCCCGTCACCCCATTGCTCTTGGTCTCAAACTGGAGTTCCTGAAAGCTTTCTACATCCTGCTTAAGTATCGCTTCCACAGTCGAAATTGTTATTTGGTCTGCTCTAATTAGGCGGACAAATTGCCAGTGAGACCAATGCATGCGTCCTAGGAGGATTTCTTCTGTTGCTAGAACCTCGTTAAAACGCTCTGTGGAAACTGGTAGAAAAGCTTTTTCAGCTATTAAATGCCTGGCTAAAAGGTCAAAATAGCTACTCATCACCATGCCCCCTTTAGGTACTTTTTCCACAAGCACGAGGCATAATCCTCTAAAACAGGGATTATTTCATATCCAGCATGGATTCACTATGAATAGGGATTTTAACCTCTTCAACCAAAAACCGAAATATAGTTGTTCTAAAAGCCACCTGAACAGTAGCAGAGATTGTTGGTGGACCCTTGACTTGGATTTCCGCTTCTTGCACTACTAGAGGTGCTTCTAAATAATAATCTACCCCAGGTGCCCAACCCTCATTTAATCGTAAATTTTGTCTCAGCAAGCGAAAAAAGGCTTCTCGCACTTTATCTTCGTCAACTTCAGGATTAAGGCTACCATCTACAATGCTTTCTTCAATTATCGATGAACACAAGGCTGAGGTACCTGCCACATCAAGGGCTGTTTGTACCCTCCGGGTTAAACTGTACAAGGAGGCCAAATCAGTTACCAAACCCATAATCAATAAAAAAATAGGGAGGAGAAAAAGCATCCAGGCGTATAAAGCCCCGGTTTCGTTAGCTAGTAATTGACCCATTTGCTTAATCCGTCGGCGACGCACTAATCTCCCTCCATCCTAAAATAATTCTCACTGATGGCATAACTGTCTGCCGCTAAGTTTAGATTATAGCCTAAATTATCCGTAACTGGCCCAAAAAGTTGAAACGAATAAGGGTACTCCAGCCGTAAATAGACGTCGTCATTAAACTGCACCGGAGTTAGGGTTCATTTAAGTTCAACAAGGGCTGGGTCAATACCCTGCAGTTTTAATTGTTCTTCGATATTCTGCTGAATTTTGTCATTTAGTCCACCATTTACAGCCATCGCTCTAATACCATAGTTCACCACTGCCACCAGCGAATTTTCTGCCTCTGCTACTAGCCCGGCTTCAATTATGCCAAAAATCAGAAACAGTAATATCGGCAGCAAGATGGCCAGTTCAACATAAGCTGAGCCACCCTCTCTTTGCAACAACTTCTTGCATATCTCCCACATGTTTTCTGCTTCCATTTCTTTATTATTTTTAATCAACTAGACTCTCAGCGCTAGCCTGTGCTTACATCTGAGAACTTTTGAATAATATCTTGAAATTTTGCAACGATAGCTTCACCAAAGCTTCCAATGACCGAGATTCCAAAGATCACAACTAATGCTAGGTAGATAGCATTTTGGACAAAATCCCCTCTCTGCTCAAGCAGAATCCAAGTTACTTTCCTAATTAATGCTTTCATCTCAATTCCCTCCTCTTAATTAATTAATTTATTAATCACCCATTTATTAAACTTTATTAATCACCCAATCCACGCATGGACATAATTGTTAGCAAAGCTGGTAATCCAATAATAATAAAGATATTAATAAATAATAGTCCTCCCACCAGAGCCATATAAGTCGGTTTTTGTTTGATCTTCCGTTTTAAGCTTAATTTGCGGAGCTCCCGCATGAGTTGGCTCTGAGATAAAAAGATCTCCTTCAGTGGAATACCGGCACTGATTCCCTGCTCTAGGGTGACCACGAAGTTCTGCACCTCCAACAAACCGGCCCTGACAGCGAACTTCCGCAAAGCGGTAATCTGATCATACACTTCCAGTTCCGCACTAAGCTTTTCTAGAATTGTGCCCAAGCCAGGTCCGGAGATTTCCTTGACATGTTTAATGGTCTGATAGATTGAAAGACCTGAACTAAGATAACTCCTGGTTGCGTCGATATAATCCGGAAATTCCTCCATAATCAGTTCACGTCGCTTGATGATCTGACTTCTTAAATAGATCTCCGGTAGAAAGTAGGCGGTAAGGGCCAAGGCTATCAACTTGATAAAACTGATTGTACTTGGCTGGACGAAAACTACTAACATACCTACCAATAAACATCCCAAGCCAGCCAAGAGCTTAAACGCTATAAATTGATCAGGTTGATAAGCCAGCCCAGCCTGCTCTAACTTAACCTGTAAACTCTGCGAAGCATAGGGACTTAACTTGACTCTGGCTTTGATAATTTCATAAATTGGCCGACTTAGTCGGTAAAACAAAGGCTGTTCTTCTAATTCTTTAGCTTCATCAGTCAGGTCCAATAGTTGAATTCTCCGCACTTGCCGCCAGGCATGTCCTGAATAAGGTTGGAAAATTATGTTCAACGAGCAGATCACTAAACAAAAAGTTGAACCTCCGATAAAAAGCAAAAGTAATTTCATCTCTGCTCCTCCCCATTACAACCTTCCCCTTTAGGTGACTGGTTCGGTTATTTTCTCGATTAAAAAAATACTTACTAAGGATAGCAAGGCAACTACTGCCATCCCAATTTTGCCTGCCGTAGTCCCAGTTAAAATTAGCGCAAAATCTGGTCTCAAAAACTTGTAGACAATAAAAAATAGTGGTGTTCCAGCTAACAGCAACCAAGCTTGCTGCTTAGCACCAGCAACCTCAGTTTCCAATTCCGCTCTAATCATCTGGCGCTCCCTGATCGTCTGAGGAATTTGTAGCATCAGTTCCTTGGTTTCGCCACCGTATTTTTGAGCTAGCAAGGTAATCTTCACAAAAAAATTAAAATCCTGTAAATCCAGTCTCGCTGCTAAACGTATCATTGCCTCTTCCAAGGTCATTCCTGCCACTCTGATGTCTGAAAGCATTCTCAGGATTTCCTCTTTGAGTGGGGACGGTAGAGAAATGACCGTTTGTTCAAAAGCCATTTCCATACTCCTATTTATTCGGTATAAGTTAGAAATTTGTTGTAAGGCAGGTTCTAACTGTCTACTTAAGACTTGTTTGCGGCGATCCCTAAGAAAGCTCAGGCTCCTTCGAGGGATCTGACAGCCCAGATAACCACAAAGCAGGGAAATGAACCAATTATTTAAATATTGACCTAATAAAACACCCAGTACCAGTCCTCCTGCGGAAAGCAACAAATACTCTCCATATCGTATGCGCACACCTGCACGGAATAACAATTGCTCAACTTCTGCCCGGGAACTCCGTTCGGTTGGTTTTTTGAATACCCTGGAAAAACGTTTTGATATCTTGGTAAAAAATTTGTTCTGTGTATTTTCCCCACTCCAGAATAATGCAGTCCGTGAGTTAACTTTCCCCTTACTACAAACAGCTCCACAACCATTCACCTTTCCACTATCTAGTACAGCATCCATGTTCAGCTTTTGATGATCTTCCATACCATTCCGCTTAAACTGTAGGGATAGCGGCATTTCAATAAGCAGCATGCATCCTATCAGGCTTGCTAGTAGTAACAAAATTCTTGGAAGCAACAACCTTATCCCTCACTTTCTTTCTCCGCTTATTCTAAAACTGATATGCTTTTAGCTTTTCTGATAATAGTTGGGAGAGCTCACCAACCTTCCGAAATTCACCCTGAATTTCTCCAGCTTCTAAGCCCTTTTGCTCAAACCGATAGATTTCTCGCAGTTGGGGTTGGCCATTTGTACATCCGGCAATCTCCGTAATCTGAACCATCTTCCTTGAACCATCCTCTGGTAACCTCTTTTGGTGAATGATTACATCAACAGTGTCGCAAATTAACTCCATAATCAGGTTTGGAGCAACATCTAAGCCATTGCGCATGATCATTAGTGAGAGCCTTTTAATTGCTTCCGCTGGACCATTGGCGTGGAGAGTACTCATGCTCCCCTCATGCCCAGTATTCATAGCCTCAAGCATTTCGAGCGCTTCCTTGCCACGTACCTCACCAACGATAATCCGATCAGGACGCATCCGTAAGGAATTTACAAGTAAATCATAAATAGTTACCGGATTATCCCTCGACCTTCTCGCCTCTAAACTTATGACATGCCGATCAGGGTTATTTCTACGCAGCCTCAGTTCCTCAATATCCTCAATTGTTACCAGGCGTTCATTCTTAGATATTAGGTCGGTGCAGTACTTCATCGTACTGGTCTTACCTGACCCAGTTCCTCCGATTACTAAGATATTTGCTCTACCATGGACTAACACTTTTAAAAAATCCAGCATCTCCTCTGAACAGGTTCCTAACTCCACTAGCTTTTCCCCATTAAAATCTAGATCAGAGAATTTTCGGATTGTCACAGTTGTCCCATTTAAGGCCAGGGGCGAGATGATAGCATTAACACGGCTCCCGCCAGGTAAGCGAGCATCTACATAGGGTTCTGACAAATCAATATTCCTACCAATGGGAGCAAGGATTTTTCTTACGATGTTGGTTAATTGCTCATCAGAGCTAAACAAGACTGGAGAGCGCTCAAGCTTACCTTTCCTCTCCACAAAAACTTCTTGATAATTATTAACCATAATTTCAGAAATCGTTTCATCTGCCAGCAATGCGTCTAACGGCCCAAAACCACAGATTTCTTTTCTGACATATTCAAAGAGGTCTTCTAAGGTGAGACCAGGAACATGCAATAGTTTATTAATGATATAATCCTGAATTAGTTGCTCGACCTGACTCTTAACTTGGAAGTCTAAAATCGATTTACTTAACAAGTTGCCATGGAATTCTGCTAAATAATTTTTAATTTCCAAGATAATGGCTTCTGCCTCTTTGTTTTTTCCCTTGGCTTTATTTTTTATGATGCTAATTTCCTGGTCACTTTCTTGTTGCGCTAGATATATCTCCTCTAGGAGATCCACATTAGCCATAGCTAATGCTCTCCTTCTTGCTTAACACCCGAGTAAGATTTTGTAAAATTGATATTCTCTCCTCCAGCACTACCGGGAAGACTTCATGAGCTAGTTGTTCTAGTCCCATCCGCAGTTCGTTAGTGTCCTTCCCTTTTTGCAATACTATGGGTTGCGAATCAAAAATACTATCAATAGCTTGTACTGGTAAAAAAGGCAGTACTTTTATTAGTTTTAGTCCCAGCATATTCTCTAGCAGGGAGGCTTTTAGCTTACTAGCAGTTACTTCTCCGTTCAGCACCAACTGATACTTCTCTAAAGGCTGACGTAACCTCTTCAGCAAAGCCAATTGCCTCTTAGCAGCAAAGACTTGAGCATAATCTTGATCGGCTACCATGATTACTCTGGTCGCCTGTTGAAGGGCCACAAAAGTTGTCACTACTTGTAAGTCTGTGGCTGTATCAATGATAACAACATCAAAATCCGCCTTAAGATATTGAATCAGCCGGACGACAGCCTCTTTATCAACTGTATAGTAACCCTCTGCTCGACAAAATTCCGAACCGCTGAGCACTGCTAAATTAGGATATTGAGGGTGATAAAGTAGATATTCTGTGATGTCTTCAGGTTGGTTAACCTTCAACGCTCTTTCTAAAGTCTTTTTAACATCCTGCAAATTAAGGTGCACTCCAATGGACAGATTAACGATATCCCCATCCACCAAGGCTACTTTTACCCCAGCTCGCGCTAAAGCCAAAGCGGTATTTACTGCCAAAAAAGTCTTCCCAGTGCCAGATTTCCCTGACCAAAAAGCCACGACCTGTTGTCTAACCACCTTAATGGGGGATGTTTTTGGGGATTTAGGATGCTGTTCACAACCAGCCTGGATACCCCCAGTAATTGGCGTTGTATCCTCCTGTCGAATTGGACTAGCAATTGGTACGGTGGCTTGTTCAACAGCTATTGCCGAATTTATTGCTGCAGCCTTCTGACTAATGACGCCCTGACTAGTTCCTTCAGCTAGATGGGGGCTAACTAAACCCTGATTTGATGCTTCGTGTTGGTATGGGTTAACCACACCTTGATTGCTAACATCTTTTGCAGGATTTAGCTTATTTTCTTTCTGTCTAGTAAGAGTGTCCGCAATACTTTTTAAAAAATTTGTAACACCATGAACACCTTTGGATTCTCGGTCTGTTTTTTTCTCCTTAATTACTTGGCTCGCTCCTTGTTCAAAAACTCCATAGTTTGAGCTCAAGCCCTCTAACCCATGCAGGTCTTGCCATTCCTGGAAGGAAGTTTTTTTCTCCTCAAGAGGTGCTTTGGGCAAAAATTCATCAAGAAACTCTTCTAATACTAGACCAGATGCACATAGTTCCTGCCAACCCCTAGGGTATAAGAGCAGTTTGACTAGTTCAGACTTCTTAAAAGTGTGAGAAAGAAAGTCGTAAATGCCCATCTGAATCAATAGGCTTCTTACTCTATCTTGATTTTCGCTAGTAATTATGTAAACTACTCTGGTGCCAGGAAACCTGTTGCGAAGTAATCTCGTATTTCCCAATTCTGGGTCCATGAATTCCGCTAACACAATTACTTTCGGTCTAAACTCAGCTACTGCCTCTAGAACTTGCGCCTCGTTATACACCATTCCCATCACTTGCACTTGGGAAACTTCCCCAAGAATAGGCCTGAGCATATCATCTCCAGTAGCCAGTACCACGGAAATCCTTTGACTCATAGTCCCTCACCTGCCTCTTCTTACCTACTTTGCTTTGGTGTTACACTGCTCTCACAGTTGGCTCAAACGTACTCCCCCACTGGGTACTAGCCTAGATTGTTTAGGATTCAAGGTTAAAGTTATTTCACCCATTTTTTGATACAAAGCTATTTGTTCAGCTTGGAAAGGTTTAACTGCCAACACTACCGCACCTGGAATGACCTTTTGACTAGTACTGTTAATAATTTGTCCCTGCTGTTCGGCTTGCCCCTTTTTTACTTCAGCAAGACTTCGCGCTCCAGGGTCTCTTACATCTATAACCTTGACCTGCTGTAGAAAAGTCTTTGCTTGTGGTTCCTTACCCGCTTTCTCATCCATCACAACTATTAAATCTACGATATCCCCTGTTTGAATTGTTCCACCCACTGAACGGGTTAAATCTGTAGCTACAGCTATGACACGTTCATCGGGCTTTAGTTCGTATAAATAGCCTTGCGGGAGATTACTTTGCTGGGATAATTTGTTTTTTAATACTAGTTCCCCTGACACAGTCTGGGCTGTAGTATACATCCCAACAACTTCTTGATTTAGGGTTGCTACCTGGGGATGCAATCCGTTTATTCCAACCTTTTGATTTTTTATCATCTCACTGGTAATTCTGGTAAATGGCTTAACCTCTTGAGAAAATACCAGTACTTCTTTTTCTCGTAGGCTGTCTTGTACATATTTTTGTGTTAAGAACAAAGAACCAGCCGTGCACAATATTGCTATCAATAATAAAATTAGTCGTCTTCTCATCTGATTTTTCACCTCTTTCTCCAACTAAACTGCAATCAAATTCCATTTATTACCACAAGGTAATTCCCATTGTACCATTATTTTCCATCTACCACCAAAGCCCAACAAGAGCAGATATTAATCTCACGCTTTATTATCCATCTTTTTAC
>CAZKEO010000019.1:0-11675 GCA_964551785.1 uncultured Eubacteriales bacterium
CGAATCTCCCGGCAAACCAATCACTCGCTTAATAAAGTCCCGAGAGGGATCTTTGGGAAATTTAAAAACCATAATATCCCCGCGGGCAGGTTCTTTAAACCTGTAGATGAACTTATTGACAATAATCCGGTCGTTAGGCATCAAGGTAGGTTCCATTGAGCCGGAAGGTATGTAAAAAGGCTCAAAAAGGAAAAATCTAATTACAGCTGCCAGGATGGCAGCTACTACCAAGGCTTCTAGTGTCTCTCCCAAGATACTACCTTGCTCCCAGTACCCTTTTCGTTTAAACATAGTGAACCCCCAACCTTAGTGCAAAAAAGGGACTGTCACTACGGCAGTCCCTTTTTCAACATTGTTGTTATTTTTTCTCTCTGATTCTAGCAGCCTTACCCCGTAATTCACGTAAGTAATAAAGTTTTGCCCGGCGAACCCGGCCTCTGCGCATAATTTCTATACGCTCAATGATTGGGGAGTGTACAGGGAAAATTCTCTCTACACCGACGTTATAGGAAATCCGGCGAACAGTGAAAGTCTCCCGTAAGCCTCCGCCATTACGACGAATGACAACACCTTCAAAAACCTGAATTCTTTCCCGAGTACCCTCACGCACTTTGACGTGAACCCTTACGGTGTCTCCGGGCAGGAATTTAGGAATATCTGTTTTAATTTGTTCTCTTTCCAAAGCTGAAATTATATCCATTATATTTGCCTCCTTCCTGCATAGACGTTCATATCCGGCCTTCATATCCTGATAGCGGACCGTCCGTGTTGGCTCAACGAATTGAGCACGACTAACAGAAAATAGTATACCACAACACTTATAATCTGGCAAGTAAATTTACTTGATATTATCTTGCACTGCTGTTTTTTCCCACCAAGCTTCACCTAAGAGCCGATCTAGAATGATGGAGACAGCGCCCCGCACACAGAGGTGATTATATTCCCCACCACCGTAGATTGGTTCTAAAATATGATCTGCACTTTCCATTGCCTGCTGTTCCAGCCCGTAACCAGTGCCAAATAAAATTAAGTAAGGTCGATCACCCATCCAGAATTTTTCCCGTAGTTGGCTATAGGTTACTGTATTAGGGTAGATTCTGGCATCAGTAGTGATAGTTACTGGTTTTTGTCCAGTTTTAGCTTCAATATCCAGCAAGGTCTCAGCCAGGGTATTAATTAACGTTAATCTTTCGAAAGCTTCCTTACGGTCGGGATTATAGGTAGCGCCGTACCCTGTTTGCCAGTATTCCAGCATATTACCAATCAGTTCTTGCTGGGCCTGGACTGGATGGATGATATAATAACCAGCCACATTATAGGTGCGGGCACTCCTAGCAATATCATGGACATCTAGGTTGGTGATGGAGGTTGTAATAGTCTCCATATGCTTGTTATAGACAGGATAATGTAGTAGCGCTATGTAAACTTGCGGTTTGTCCATGGATGCTCACCTTTCTGTTACTTACTTGTCCTTAACTTGATTAGGATGTAGGTAGAACTCTTGAGTTAGCAGTTTCCCTTCCTGTTCGCTCAGCGCTTCTCGTTTAAGCAAATCTGGCCTGCGGGTTAAAGTTCGTTGAAGAGCTTGCTGATGCCGCCAAAGTCTTATTTTTTCATGATCCCCGCTCAGCAGAATATCAGGTACCCGTAGTTCCCGAAATTCTCGTGGTCTGGTGTATTGAGGGTATTCTAGCAAGCCTGCACTAAAGGATTCTTCTACCGCAGAAAAGCTTTCTCCGAGCACCCCAGGGATGAGGCGACAAACTGCATCTATTACCACCATAGCCGGAAGCTCGCCTCCGGTCAGAATATAATCACCAATCGAGATTTCCTGAGTTACTAGTCCTTCCCTGATTCTTTCATCCATACCCTCATAATGGCCACACAGGAATACCAAATGTTCCTCCTGAGCCAGCTTTTGAGCGGTCTGCTGTGAAAAAGGTGCTCCTTGTGGACACATTAAGATAATGTTCGGTGGTACTTTCCCATCCCTCTCTGTTACCGCATCTACAGCACGAAAGACCGGTTCTGGTTTCATAACCATCCCAGCTCCACCACCATAGGGGTAATCATCAGTAATCTTATGTTTGTCCAAGGTATAATCCCTGATGTTATGGGTGTGAATTTCGATTATTCCTTTTTCTCTAGCCTTACCAAGAATACTTTCCCCGAGCGGACCGATAAACATTCCTGGGAAGAGGGTTAAAATATCTATTTTCATATTTTAAAGTCCCTCCGGGAGTTCAACTATCACTTTCCGGCTCTCCAGATCTACTGATTTGACCACTTGCTTAATTGCCGGGATTAGGACTTCCTGCCCTGCCTCAGATTTAACTACCCAGACATCATTAGCGCCAGTGCTGATAACTTCCTGCAGGGTACCTAGTCTTAACCCTTCTGCTGTGAAAACCGCTAGGCCTTCAAGCTGAAAGATATAATAAGTATTTGCTGGCAATTTAGTTAATTCACTTTCCGGAACCTGTAACAAGGAGTTCTTGAGCAGAATAGCAGCATCCATATCAGCTATTTCAGTAAATTTAATAATAAAAAATTTTTTATGTTCCCTGACCTTTTCGATCTGATAGGTTTTCAGGTTACCTCTATTGTTAACCAGGACCTTGTCCATCCGTAAAAAACGTTCGGGATAATCCGTTAAGGGGATCACCCGGACCTCTCCTTTAATGCCCTGGGTATTAACGATTTTACCAATGTTAATATATCTTTCAGTCATTATCTCACCCTTTTAGTATTCCGAATTTCAACTACTTTGTCATCACAGAGAATTACTTCTGTGCCAAAAATTTCACTCCAAGAATCTCCCACCCGGAGTTTTTGGACGGTCTCTAAGGTGCCCTGAATAACTTCAGTGCCTTCAGCCCACTTACCGATTTCCTTTAATTTTCCCAATAATTGATTTTTACTATCCACACGTTTTTGGCGCTGGGTTTCGAGATGTTGTTTCGCCAAAACCACTCCCTCGGGATTTTGTTTAGTTAGTTCGGCCAACATGCGGTTGCCCTGAAAATCTAATTGTTGCAGTTCACTATCCAGCTTTTTCACTGCCTCCTGTATTTCAGCAGCGTTTAGCATTTTAAAATGGTCGGTAACTCTGACCTTAACGGTAACTGGGCATTTAATGGTTAGTTCTTCCATCACTTCACCCCCTTGGGTCTTCGGGTACAACAAAGGGGCCCTTCAGCCCCTTTGTGTAAAAACTAAATAATATCTACGTTAACTCTTTTACCTTCTTTGGCTGCCGCAGCTTTGACAACAGTCCGAATTGCTTTGGCAATTCTACCTTGTTTACCGATGATTTTTCCCATATCGGTAGAGGCTACCCGGAGCTCAAAGGTAATGGAATCTGTATCTTCGGCAACATTTACCGAGACTTCTTCCGGATGTTCTACTAAATTGCGGGCCAAAACTTCAACCAAATTTTTCACAATGCCACCTCCTGATGGGAACACTACTTGTTCTTGGCGGCTTCAAATTTTTCTAGTACGCCTGCCTTGTTAAACAGCGACTTAACAGTCTCAGTTAGTTGGGCACCTTTTTTCAACCAATCAACAGCCTTCTCATCATTGACATTAAAGATGGCAGGATTTTTGGTAGGGTTATAGTAACCGATTTCATCTATGAACCGGCCATCCCGGGGAGCCCTGGAGTCGGCCACGACTACACGGTAAAAAGGATCTTTTTTTGCACCCATTCTTTTTAAACGAATTTTTACTGCCATGATTTTCACCTCCTCATATACATTGCCGTTATTATGTTAATCTATACTGTTTAATTGCCTAAGAATGGCAACTTAAACCCTTTTCCACCGGTTTTCTTGATTTTCTTTTCCATACCAGAGAATTGCTTCATCATCGCTTTGGTCTGTTCAAATTGTTTTAGGAAACGATTGATTTCCTGGATTCTGGTACCACTACCCTTAGCGATTCTTTTTTTGCGGCTACCATTTAGGATGTTGGGATTGGTCCGTTCCTCTTTGGTCATCGACCTAATGATGGCTTCAGTCCGCGCCATTTCTTTTTCATCGATTTGTCCCTTGAGTTCTTTCATTTGTTTATTACCGATTCCAGGAAGCATCTCGAGAATTGATTCTATGGGTCCTAGCTTCTTCATTTGTTGCATTTGATCAAGGAAATCATCTAAAGTGAATTCTGCACTACGCAGTTTTTTCTGGAGCTTTTCTGCTTGATCAGCATCAAAGGCAGACTGTGCTTTTTCGATTAGGCTCAGCACATCACCCATGCCTAGAAGTCTAGTAGCCATCCGGTCTGGATAAAAGGCTTCCAAGGCATCCAGCTTTTCTCCCATCCCTACAAATTTAATCGGTCTGCCTGTGATGGCCTTGATAGATAAGGCGGCACCACCCTTGGCATCTCCATCTAATTTAGTCAGGATTACTCCATCTACACCTAGTTCATTATTAAAGGTTTCAGAGACCTCGACAGCTACCTGTCCTGTCATGGAATCTACCACAAGCAGTATTTCATGTGGTTTGACTTCCTTTTTGACGTTTTTAAGTTCTTCCATTAGGAGTTCATCAATGTGCAAACGCCCAGCAGTATCAATGATTACAATATCTCGACCATTGGAATTGGCAAATTCAATAGCACCCTTGGCTATGGCAACTGGGTTAATCCCATCACCCATTGAAAAAACAGGGATATCCAGCTGTTGACCTAAGACTTGTAATTGTTTAATCGCAGCAGGGCGATAAATATCTCCTGCGACTAGGAGTGGACGACGCCCTTGCTTCCGTAGTAAGTTAGCCAATTTACCTGCGGTTGTAGTTTTACCAGCTCCCTGTAAACCAACTAACATCACAATGGTGGGCGGCTTAGAAGCCAGACTGATATTGCTTTGGTTGCCACCCATCAGTTCAGTTAGTTCTTCGTTGACTATTTTAATAACTTGTTGACCTGGGGTAAGGCTTTCCAAAACTTCCTGCCCCATGCTACGTTCTTTGATTTTGTTTTCGAAATTTTTAACAACTTTGTAACTAACATCAGCTTCAAATAGAGCTAACCGTACTTCTCGGAGCGCCTCTTTAATATCTGCTTCTGTGAGCTTCCCTTTACCGCGGAGCTTCTTAAAAGTGTTCTGTAATCTTTCCGCTAATCCTTCGAACACAGCCATAGGCAGTTGCTCCTTTCCTAAGTCTAATATGTCTTAATAAGTACGTCGATAATATTTTCTACCTGATCAAGCAAGACTTCTTGTTTTGCTTGACGATATTTTTTCAGTATATCGCTAATTTGCTCTAAGCCTTGCTTTAGTGAGAGATGCTTCTGAACTAAACCAAGATTCAATTCATATTCTTCGAGAATTTTACCGGAGCGCTTAACTAAATCATGGACAGCCTGACGGCTAATCACCAGTGATTCCGCTATTTCGCCTAGGGATAAATCTTCACTGTAATAAAGCTCCATCGCTTGTCTTTGCTTTTCAGTTAATAGTTGTCCGTAGAAATCGACGAGTAGTGCCATGCGGGCAACTTTTTCTATTTCAAATTCTTGAACCAAATGGATCATCCTCTGCTGTAAAGTATTATTTCTTTACACAAGATAAATCTTAGCGGAAATCAAACGAAATGTCAAGCATATTTTCTTGACAGGCGAGATCGATACTAGGAGTTGCAAATATCAAAATCGCCCGCCAGGTTCTTCCTGACGGGCTTTTATGTAAATCACATTACTTTCTTTAATTAGCTATCTTTTGAGGTTTTTTCTGCTGATCCATAATTTCGCTGATTTCCTCTTCTAAGTCCATTATCTGAACTAATAACTTAACTCGCACTGATTCTGTTTCTTCGGTCCAGTTATCAACTAATTGATTTCTTTTTGTGCGCATCATGTCGAGCTTATCCACTTGTTGTCCCCCTTTTCAGCTAGCACTTATCCCATCTTGCTACTGGCGTAAATCGCTTCTGGCACTTTGTGAATAAGTTCACTATATTTATATTTTATCCTATTCGACATGATTTTTAGGAATCCTGCCAGTATAGTCTTGTTTTTTTAGAAAAAGGATTATTTAATTTCGACAGAGGCATTGGGATCAAAAGGATTAGTTCTCATAGCCAGTGAAAATAAATAGGGATACTCCTGACTTAAGTATTTAAGATGAATTAACCACTCTACTATTAAGCTTTGATAGGCCCGCTTGAGATCTACTGAAAGATGGTCTTGGTCAGCTTGATTGCAGGTATTGATATTATCCCGGCAAGATAATTCTTCTGCTATGTGAAATACTGCCCAAAGTAAATCAGTAAAAGCTTCGTGTTCCAGTAAAGTAGGGTTCTCAAGTAGGCGTAGTAAAAAGTCCTTTTTGTTAAGCAAAAGTTCTCTTAACTGGGCCATGTCCCCATGGGCACTATCTAATTCAAAAACCATTTCTTTGAGACGAGGTTTATTACCACGAAAATTTTCTACAAACCATTCCTTGCTAAGCATAAAATTAGCTCTATGTTGCTTAGCTTTAACGTCGAAACCCGAAAGAACTTCCAATAGTTCTGTGCCTACTTCACTAAAAAATGCCCCTATTACCATGTGCATTTTATTCAATCGCAATTGCTTTTCACGGCGATTTAGGATTTGTTGGATTCCGATGGTAACGAGCAGGACATTGACAGGAACTAGCGCGATATCAGCAATTAGGTACATAAAGATATAATCGGTATCTCTAAAAACAAGGTAATGAATAAAAAAGATGATTGCTGAAACTGTTAGTAAGCTAATGCCAAAGTAAACTTCCCAAGATAGCCGTTTCATGTTGCAACCCCATTTCTGCTCTATTGATATAATTTCCAATTATTAGTGGTGTATAATTCTAGAGTCTTTTCATAACTTAGGTGTTGATTCCCTGTTAAGATAGCTACTTCAGCGGCACTGACTAAGGGATCTATTTCATCTACTGGTGCATCAGATCCAGCCAATAGATAAATTCCTTTTTCATGCATCAGATTCCAGGCATAGGCAGTTTCCATCCTTTTAGCTCCTAGACGTTGACTGGCCCAAGCTATCTCTCTGGAAAAAATCGGCTGAATACAGACTGGTATTTGCATGTTGGCCAGTATTTCTATTTGTTCCGGTCGAGCATATTGCACGTGTTCTAAACGATCTAACGGGTGACGATTGGACTCTATTACTCTGATAAACTGATCAACAGCCCTGTCGCCAATTGCATGAATTGCCACTGGCTTGTTCAATTGGTGAATCTTTTTTACCAGTGTTTCCACGTCTTCATCACTGTAGTTAAGTGTTCCATAATTCCCAGGTTGGTCGGTATATTCTTCTGTTAAGGCTGCAGTTCTTACACCTAAACCACCATCAAGAAAAATTTTATAGCCTAACGCTTCTTCGAGGATCTTAAAGTTAGTGGTATAATAATCAATTCGCACCAAGCCATTGTGTTTAAAATCAACATCTTGAAAAAACCTTTGCTTAAAGGGTGACATGGCCATATCAATAACTCTGGTAATACCTAATTTGTTGAGTTCAGCTAAGCCCTTTTGCACGATTTGGGCGGGATCTAGATCAAGTTGCTTGGTTAATAGATTTAGGATAGAAAAAACGTCGGCTTCCAGAAAGATTCCGTTGGGGGAATAACATTTCAGGCGTTCCATTGCTACAGTGTTCATGATTGCTAGGTGTAGGCAGGTTCGAATAATTATGGTTGGCTGAGCACCAAATAGCTTGTCTAGCAACTCTCGATCGGGGATGGTTTTTTCGGCCAAGTCTTCTTGATTAAAGCGAACTCCAACAAGCCAACCCTTGACAGGATTGGCTTGTAGTTTTGCTGTAATTTCTGCGATACTAGTGATTTTCTGGAGATTAGTAAAATAGTTAAACAAAGCATATTCCCAAAGATGTATATGAGCATCAAAAAAGTTTGCTGGCATTAGTGGTGTCCTCTTTTATATTAAAATTATGCTTGCCATAGGCCATGAATATTACAGTATTCCCGAACTTGAAGATTCTGAGCTTCAACTTTAAATTCCGCTTCTGGATTGTCACCAGGCTTTAAATACTTCCTACAAACTTGACCATCGGCAATCACTTCAATCCACTCGATGAAGTGTTTTTCTTCCATCGGGTGAACTGCACTACCTACTTTGACCTTAATCCCACCGGAAATAGCTTCGACTACAGGAACATGCTTTTCTTGACTGGCGTCTTGAGTATTAGCTTGCTTGAGTTGCATATCTTGTCCACAGCATACAAGAGTTCCAGCCCCTTGGTGAGTCATTTCTACCATATTCCCACATATGTTGCATTTGTAAATCTGGTTTACTTCTGTCAACATTATCTCCCCCTTTTTCCTCATACTGTGTTTATATTTTACATTATATTCTGGAATAATTCACTAGTTAAATGGTTAAATCTACCTGCTGAACAGTCTGGGCACTACCGTCTTCTTTTAGGTAAATACCAGATCGCTTAACCTCCCCCTGGAGGGTATTTTCAGCATTCTTAATCTGAAAAGGACTGTCAATGTTACCCAAATAAATGGCTCCAATCCCTTTTTGTCCCAAGGCAAACAAGCTATCATTGCCTTGGGCATCTTTAGTCCAGATGCGGAGTTTGTCGAATACGGAATCATTTTCATCAATCCAACCGTTTTGATCCTCATCATATTGGGCTAAAGCGGCAAACCCATTAACACTGTTAGGCCCAAACAGCTCTCGGCCGTTATTGATTACATTATCTTCATTGCTGTCTAAGGCCAAGAAGCCACTTCCAGGACCCACAAAGGAAATTTGCTCTTCACGACCATCAGAGTCTAAATCGAAACTAAATTTGGTGTCAGTTAATTCGGCGGCAGCACCGTTAAAATTAAGTACTAACGGATCGATTTTTACGGCATCACCAGCTCGCAGGCTGAGATTCTTTTCTTGATAAAATTCCCTTGCCATATTGAGCTGGACTGAGAAGTTGATTGTTTGGCCATCCGCAGTTTTAACCTGTCCTTCAGCGGAAAAAGACATTTGTTCCCGTTCGTAGCGTACTTCATGGTAATCATATTCCAGTCCCCAACCCTGTTTGGTCGGTGCCTGGATAGGGGCTGCTTGAGTTGGTTGGCTTTGAATATTCGAGGTGGAGGACTGATCGGAAGCTTTGTGAAGTTTCGGTAGTTTAATTTTTGTTTTTTTACCGGTAAACATCTCAATCATTTTTTCGATTAGGGTAATTTTCAGTCTGTCTTTTTCACTTAATTCCACTTCCTCAGTTGACTCAGTTGCTCCAGTAGGTTGAGCTACTGGCGTTTGTGCTGTCATTACTTGCTGTTTAAGAGTTGCTTGGCTCTTCTCAGATAATTCCAGAATGAAAGCTTTTGCTTCTGGTAAACCAGCCTGCTCAGCTGGCTGTCCTTCAAAATTAGGCCTGGTATTGCCTACCCATATTCGTAACTGCTCCTCTTTTTGCTGTGTTTCTAGATACGTGTGATTGCTGGCCATGTCGATAGTAGAGTTCACAATCTTCATGTTAATTCCTCCTTGAAATGCAATCATCCAAAAAATCCTTCTTTTGGAAGACTCTCTTTAGGCTTAGTATCGGAATTATCAGCAAAAACTTAAGAGGTTACTATTATTTATGATATGTAGTACTCTATTTAAGGCATTGGTTTACTCGAACCACGAACTAGGGAGGTTAACACCGCCACGAAAGCCAAAATCGCTCCGACCGAATAAGTAAGGTGTAAGGCACCGGTAAAGGCTTGAATTGTGAGTTGCTTGCCAGTAAGCCCTTGGGCCGCTAGGGTTTTGGTTAGATAACTCTGATGACTACTAAAAACTGCACCTGAAACAGCTACTCCCACTACCATTCCTAAATTTCGCATGGTAGCTAACACACTAGAGGCAATCCCGCGTCTGTTACCGGGAACTGTGCCCATAATCGCACTGTTATTAGGAGTCTGGAACATCCCTACCCCTAACCCGTTAATCATTAAGGCGAGCACAATGTTCAGCACACTAGAGTGCTCAGTTAAATTGCTTAAGAGCCATAACCCTAAGGAAGTAATCCCCATGCCCAGGGCACTTAGATAACGGGTATCAATCCGGTCGGAAATACTACCACTGATGGGTGCAATAACCATGGTCATTAAGGGCATTGGAATTAGTAATAAGCCTGCTTTAGAGGGAGGAAACTGCAGGATTTTCTGTAAGTAAAAGGGCATAATTAGGATAATTGAAAACTGAGCCATGTAACTTAAGAGGGAGGATAAATTACCCATCGCAAATAAGCGATTTTTAAAAAGTGATAAGTCTAGCATGGGATGTTTGGTTCGTTTTTCTTGAATTAGAAATAAGGCTGCTAGGACAATCCCCGCCACCAGTAGTCCCCAGATATAATAATGCTGCCACCCTACTTTTTCAGCATAGCTTAAAGGAAACAGCAGAGAAATTAAGGCTAAGAATAGGAGGACAGCACCTTTGATATCAAAGGGCTGAACTTCATGACCTTGACTGGCAGGGATAACTTTATAAGCCCAAAGAGAGCCAATTAAGCCAATCGGAAGATTGATCAGAAAGATACTTTGCCAACCAAAATGGGTGGTTAAAAAGCCCCCCAGAACCGGTCCGGTGGTAAGGGCTACAGAAACTGCTACAGCAATAATTCCTAAAGCCTTACCGCGTTCCTGGGGAGGTGTATGAACGGTAACTAGTGCTGGTCCCATCGCCATCAACATACCCGCACCCAGTGCCTGGACAGCCCGAAAAATTATCAGCAAATTAATGGAGGCGGCTGTACCACAGAGTAAAGAACCAAAGGTAAAAATAATAAATCCACTTATGTAAACCCGTTTATGTCCATATAAATCGCCCAATCTCCCATAGGTCAACAATAAACTGCTGATAATCAGCAAATAAGCAATTACAACCCATTCAACTACTGCCAGTGAGACGTGAAAATAGTTACTTAAACTCGGTAAAGCCACATTGACAACACTAGAATCTAAGGGACCCATAAAGGTACCAATGGCTACAGCCATTAATATTTGTAGTCTTTTGCTGCGATTGATCTGACTATCTTCTAAGCTCGCCAGCTTCCCAGCTCGATCAGCATTCATACTCTTCCTCCATTTTTCCGACAATATTTTTAGCGTGTATCAATTCGGTGCTGATTATCCATTTTCCTTTTTATGATATAATAATAACATTGTACCAATTAGACTCAGAATTGAGGGGATGTCATGAAGGTGCTAGTCTTGGCTGAAAAACCAAGTGTAGCTAGGGAAATTGCCCGTGTTTTGAACTGTAGTGGTAAAAACAAAGGCTATCTGGAAGGTAACCGCTACGTAGTTACCTGGGCTCTAGGCCATCTGGTCACTTTAGCCGAACCAGAGGATTATGATCAAAAATATAAAGAGTGGCGTTTAGAGGATTTACCCTTAATACCCAGCAAAATGAAACTGAAGGTCATCAAGCAAACCTCCCAGCAATTTCGGATAGTTAGTGGTTTAATGAAACGTGGAGATATTAGTGAACTAGTAATCGCTACTGATGCCGGACGGGAAGGAGAATTGGTGGCAAGATGGATTATGGTCTTAGCCAACTGGCAAAAACCGTTTAAGCGGCTCTGGATTTCCTCGCAAACGGATAAGGCCATTCAAGAGGGCTTTGCTAATTTAAAACCTGGACCGGCTTATAATAAGCTCTACGA